>DUCC01000008.1 GCA_012959995.1 Acidimicrobiia bacterium | reverse complement strand
TTCTTTGCTTATTGGACGGTGCTATCAACCGGCAACCTTTGGCTAGCCGCGCTGGTGGCTTTGCTGGTTGGCCTGATCATGGGGGTCATTTATGCCGTTATTACCGTATTTTTTGAAGCCACCCAAGGCATCAGCGGTATCGGTATTTTCATCTTTGGTTTAGGGTTCAGCGACCTCATGTTTCGTCAACAAGTAGGCACCCCGAAACCTGTTCCTCGCCTCCCCAGCGTCAACATTCCCTTTTTAGCGGACTTGCCTTACGTCGGTGAACCGCTTTTTCAGCGCAGCCTCATGACCTATTTAGCTTTCGGTTTGGTTCCCCTCACCGTGGTCTTGCTCAACAAAACTACTTTCGGCCTAAACGTTCGAGCAGTCGGTGAAAACCCTCAAGCCGCCGACAGCCTCGGAGTTTCGGTAGAGCGCACCCGATTCGCCGCCATCATGATCGGCAATGCATTCGCCGGTCTGGCCGGAGCCGCTCTGGTTTTGCAACTCGGCATCTTCCAACCCAACCTCACCCAAGGCATGGGTTTCATTGCCGTCGCATTGGTGTACTTCGGTGCCTGGCGCCCCTGGGGGGTCATGGGTGGAGCGTTGCTTTACGGCGTGGTCAATGCCACCGTTTTGCAATGGAAAGCATTAGGAATTATCCCGGTCAGCATTTCTGACCTGGCGGGCATGGCTCCTGCTATTCTCACCATCGGGGCACTCATTTTGCTGGCCCGACGTGTGCACGCCCCTGCCGCCCTCACCAAGCCTTTCTCCCGCCATTAACAGTTCATACGAAAAATCGGGGAAACCCCCCCGGAAAGGAAAAGAAAATGAAAACCAAAATGAGGTTCACCGTTCGCCTCTTCGCTGTACTGGGGGCCTTTGCGCTCTTAGCCACGGCGTGTGGCGGCGATGACGACACCCCCGAAGCCGGTGGCGCACTGACCGTAGCCATTGTGGCTCCGAGTGCTTCTAACGACCTTGCCTTTACTCAAAGCATGGTTGATGCCGTAAACGCTTTGGACCGTGAAATTACTTTGTCGATAACCGACGGTACTTTCATTGTTGAAGAAGCAGCAGCCGCCATTCGTGGCTACGCCGAAGACGGAATAAACGTCGTCATCGCTCACGGCACCCAATACGGGGCATCGTTAGCAGAAATTGCTCCCGACTTTCCCGACACCACCTTTATTTGGGGTACCGCCACCGACACCCAAGGCCTTGACAATGTCTTCGCCTATCACCCAGCCGCCGACCAAGGCGGCTATGTCAACGGCGTTATGGCAGCCGCTATCTCCACCACTGGCGTCATCGGCGTGGTTGGCCCCATTGAAGCCGGCGATGCCGTGGCTTACATTAACGGCTTTGTCGAAGGTGCTGAAGCAGGCGGAGCTACCGTCAACGTGACCTACACCGGTTCATTTGGTGACGTAGCGTTAGCCGCTGAAGCAGCCGAAGCGCACATCACCAACGATGTCGATGTGCTCACCGGCACCGCCCAAATGGTGGTCGGTGCAGTTGGCGTAGCGGTCTCCAACGATGTGCCATGGTTTGGCACGCAAGCAAACCAAACTTCTTTGGCTCCCAACTTAGTAGTGGCCTCACAGGTCTACCACTGGGAAGTAGTGCTTGAAGAAATGTTGGCTTTGCGTGACAGCGGAACCAAAGGCGGGCAAGCCTTCGAGTTGAACATGGCCAACGGTGGCCTGGTAATTGAGTTCAACGACGGCTACAGCCTTCCGGCCGACGTAAAAGCTGCCGCAGAAGCAGCCATTGCGGAAAAGTCCGCAGGCTAAATAACCACGATTAAGTCTCTTTGGGGTGGCGGGTTTTTGCCCGCCGCCCCAAATGAGAACCACAATAATAGAGAACATTTATGACCAGCACCTCAGACAATCTTTTAGAAATGCGTGGCATCACCAAACGCTTCCCTGGCGTAGTGGCCAACGATCAGATAGATTTCGACGTGCGTTACGGCGAAGTCCACACTCTGCTGGGCGAAAATGGTGCCGGCAAAAGCACCTTGGTAAAAATACTTTTTGGTCTTTACCAAGCCGACGAAGGCGATTTTTTGCTCCGCGGTAAACCCGCACACATTATTTCTCCCGCCGAGGCCATTACCGCTCGCATCGGCATGATTCATCAGCACTTCATGCTGGTCCCTACCCTTACCGTGGCCGAAAACGTAGCTTTGGGGCTTTCTTCTTCTCGGCGACCTTTTACTGATATTGACGCTGTTTCGGTTCGTATCGATGAGATCTCTCAAGAACATGGGCTGGCCGTTGACCCTTCGACCCTCGTGGCTCACCTCTCGGTAGGTGAACGCCAGCGAGTGGAAATCATCAAAGCCCTTTACCGAGATGCCGAACTGCTGGTTTTGGATGAACCCACCGCAGTTTTGACCCCCAACGAGGTGGACGACCTTTTCGTTATTTTGCGGCGCATGGCCGACAACGGACGAGGCCTAATTTTTATTTCTCACAAACTGCGTGAAGTTATGGCGTTAAGCGACCGCATAACTGTGCTGCGCAATGGCCAGGTTGTGGGCGCCACCACCCCTGCCGAAACTGATCGTCAACAACTGGCCGAGATGATGGTGGGGCGAGCCGTGCGCCTCACCCCCGAGCTTCCTCCTGCCCAAACTACAGAAACCCGTCTCAGTGTTTCTGGCTTGACCGTCAAAGGCGATGACGAAATGGTCGCCGTAAACAACTTGTCGCTAGATCTGCATGCCGGAGAGATACTGGGTATTGCCGGGGTGTCAGGCAACGGGCAACGGGAGTTGGCCGAAGCCATCGCTGGCCTACGGTCACCAGAAAACGGCCACCTCACCCTAAACGGCGCCAAAATAGACAAAAGCACGACCCGGAAACGCCGGGACCTTGGCTTGGGGTTCATCCCCGAAGAACGCATCCCCGATGGAGCGGTGGCAGAATTTTCGGTGAGTGAAAACTTGATTCTGGTTGATCACCAAAGCGAAGCATTCGTCACTAAGGGTCTTTTAAACCAAAAAGCTATCGAAAAGCACAGCACGCAACTGGTGGAAGACTTTGCTGTTAAAACCCCCAGCGTAGAAACCCCCACCTCAAGTTTGTCGGGCGGAAACATCCAAAAAATAATTCTGGCCCGCGAATTGGCCGCTCACCCCACAGTGCTTTTGGCTTGCCAACCCACCCGTGGCGTAGACATTGGTGCCGCAGAGTACATCCACAACCGGTTGATAGAACAGCGTTCGTTGGGCACCGCAACCATTTTGATCTCCGAAGACCTCGATGAAGTACTCGGCCTTTCGGACCGCATCGCTGTCATGTACGAAGGCCAAATCATCGCCATAGTGGACCGCCAAGATGCCGAACGCAGCCAAATAGGCCTCCTCATGGCCGGCGTCACCGACTAGCCGCCCTTTAAGTCGCGGTCATGTGGGGGCTGACCCCACGTGACGGTGTTAGGTGAAAAGGGTTAGGCGAAAAGCAGCCAGACGCCTTGGATCAGGCGCCAACTGAGGTAAATCACTGCGGCCCCTACGAATACCCAGAAATGCCAAGGGACCTTTTGCGAAGCCGCAGGTTTGCCTTCAGCGTCAGAAACCTTGTCGCCGCATTTTGGACAGGTGCCCATAACCGACACCGAGTTGGGGCTCAAATATTTTGCGCAGGGCTCACACCACGGCATGGCGGTCAGGTTTTGCGGATAGCCAAAATAGCTATGTCGTCTTCGACCCCGCCCAAACTAAAATCGTTAGCGGCATCCAACAGTTGCTTGCACAAAACCGCTGGTTCGATACCAGGATCACGGCGAATAGCGTTACCAATGCGTTCCTCACCAAACATTTCGTCCCCATCACGAGCCTCGGTCAAACCATCGGTGTACATGACCGCCATGTCGTCGTGTTCCATAGGGATCTCTCGACTGAAATAAGTTCCGCCAGGGTCCAACATAAGCAACGGCCCCGTAGAACGCAAAGGCTGCACCTCACGCTGATGCCACAAAAAAGTAGCCGGGTGGCCCGCCGAGGCATAACGCATGGTTTTCGCCTCAGTATCGAACACCAAAACCACTAAAGAAATAAACTCTTCCGAACGATCAACCGACGACATTTGCCGGTTGAGTTCCTCTAATGCCTGAGCCGGGTCACGAAACTGGCGTAAGAAAGTTCGCAGCAAATACTTTGCTTGGAAAGCAGTAATGGACGATTCAATACCGTGGCCAGAAACGTCGCCGATGACCGCCGCCATTCGAGTCGGGCTGGCTTGGAATACATCAAAAAAATCACCCGACATCAAACCGGAACCCGCTTGATAAACCCGACCCACATCAAACCCCGAAAAAGCCGGGAGTTCATCGGGCGCTAACCGTCCGGCCCACGCTTTAGGGGCCAGTTTTTCTTGGCTAAGCGCTTCTTGAGCTCGGCGTTCAATATCTATGCGTTGACGGGCCAAACGGGCTTCACGCACCGCATTACGAGCCCATGCGGTAGAAACCAAAGCAGGAACCGCCACCAAAGCAAACACCCAAGTAGCGGGTGCTACGGCGTTGGCAAAAAAAGCGACGGCCAGCAAACCATAAAGCAAAGCGGCGTGAGCTTCTTTACGAAAGTGCGACCACGCCAGGGTGTAGGCATCGGGAGCCTCTTCAGGGTCGATGCGATGCACCAAACGTTGGCGATGACGCGCCGAACGAACCCAACTAAGGGTGGCGGCCAAACAAATCAAGCCCACGACGGCAAGTACCGGGGTGTCCATGACTGGCTATCGTATCCCAAAGGGATAGCTGTCGTCTCTCACTGCGTTTTAAACCCGTAAAAAGAGCAACGAACCTATTCGGAGCGTTTTCTGACCCGTACTTTGATGGGGGTGGCCCCCAACTCGAGATCTTCGCGTAAACGCCGCTCTAAATACCGCAACCAAGTGCGTGGCAACTCATAGTTGACAAACAAAGTAAAGGTCGGTGGGTCAGTGGCCCCTTGGGTGGCGTAAAGCACTCGGGCGCCACCGGGCGCGGGTTGTGCTTGCTGGGCTGCCCGAATCACATCATTTACCCGACGGGTCGGAATGCGGGTGCGGTAGCTCTCAATGGTGTCGGCCAGTGCCGGCCACAAACGGGTCACGTTTTTTCCGGTCAGGGCACTGATTTTAATTACCGGCGCAGCGCCGACAAAATGGAGTTTCATCCCTACTTGGTCAGATACATCGGCTCGTGTTTCGGCATCGCAGAGGTCCCATTTGTTGAGCAGAACGACGACCGGGCAACCGGCGGCATCTACCCGTTCGGCTAAGCGTTGATCCTGATGGGTGACCCCAACGGTGGAATCGATAACCAGCAGCGCTACATCGGCGGCATCGGCGGCTTTTAGGGCCCGAACCAGCGAATAGTATTCGGTGTCTTCGTCAATACGGGCTTTGCGGCGCATACCGGCCGTGTCGATAAAACGTACCGGCCCGTATTCGCTTTCTACCACGGTGTCGATGGCGTCTCGGGTGGTTCCCGGGCGATCATGAACCACCGCTCGGTCTTCGCCAATCAACCGGTTAAACAACGTGGATTTGCCCACATTGGGGCGACCCACCAGCGAAACCGAAATAATGCGATCTTCTTCTTCGTCAACTTCTGGTTCTGGTTGGGGCTCCGGTAACAAAGCAATCAGGCGGTCCAGCATGTCGCCGGTACCGCGCCCATGAAGAGCACTAATAGAAGCCGGTTCGCCCAGCCCCAGTGACATAAGTTCCCAGACCACTGCTTCGTGGCTCCGGTCATCAACCTTGTTGGCTACCAAAATAACTTGTTCGGTGCGTTGACGCAGCAAAGCCGCCACTTTGGCGTCGTCGTCGGTTATGCCCACCGTGGAATCCACCACAAACAAAATAACGTCAGCGTCTTTAATAGCTTTTTCACTTTGACGGCTTACTTTTTCGTCAAGGTCATCGCCCCCGGCTATCCATCCACCGGTATCCACCAGGGTGAACTCACGGTCCAGCCATGAAGCTTCGACCTCTTTGCGGTCGCGGGTTACCCCGGGGCGTTCTTCCACAATGGCTTCGCGCCGACCGACGATGCGGTTCATAAGCGTTGATTTGCCCACGTTAGGGCGGCCCACGATGGCCACGACTGGGTTCATGTTGAGACTCCTTGTTTCAGCGCTTTTCGCAGCGCTCCCCCATCGGTCGGGATCACCTCAACGCGACGGGGCAGGTCCGCTGGGGTGAGATCGTCGAGAAAACGGCCGCCGCTGAGGCACACATCAGGCAACAAGTACCGGTGGCCTTCAGGTTCGTCGTTTAATACTCGGATCAAATCCTCACCGACCATCAAGCCGGTTACCCCTACGTTGCCTCCGAAAAACTGGTTTTCCACCGTGACAACCCGCACATCACTACGCCCCACCTCAGCCACTAGGGGTTCAACAATGGGCGCACCGAGCGGGCCGGTCAATACAGCCACCGGGGCTTGGCGACGTGCTCCGATGCTTACTGGGGTATCGGCAGTTCTCGGTGCCCGGTAGCCCTGAGCCGGGGCGCCGTCTACTGAAGCAAAGAAGCCTGATTTTTGGCTGCGTATCTGGTGATCGGTGTCGTGAAATTCCATTTCGAAGCCGCGGGCCATGCCGATGCCATCTTCGTGCATAGAAAAATCACCATACGTCTCAGCGGGGGGAAAAGGCCGGCCGGCCAGCAGGTAGTACTCGTCGGCGGCGTAAACCAAACGATGCCCCAGCGTTGATAAAAAATGTTCTTGCCATTCATCAACCAGGTCCACCACTACTCGGGCTTCGTCAACGGTGTGGGGGCGCATACGTTTTTCGTCGGTGTGGCGGCTTACCCCCAACGGCACCACGCACAGGCTGGCCAACTCGGGAAAACGGTCGGCTACCCCGGCCAACGTGTCTTCTAACCATGCTCCGTCGTTGACTCCCGGGCAGACCACTACTTGGCCGTGCACTGTCACGTCATGATCCAAAAGGGCCCGCAGCCAACGCAGGCTGGTGGCTCCCCTCCGGTTGCGTAGCATTTCGGTACGTTTGCCGGGGTCTGTGGCGTGGATGCTGACGTACAGAGGGCTGAGGTTTTCGGTAATGACTCGTTCAAGGTCCGCTTCGGTAAAACGGGTCAAGGTGGTGAAGTTTCCGTAAAGAAACGACAAACGGTAGTCGTCGTCTTTGAGCGACAAACTGCGACGCATGCCGGGCGGCAATTGATAGATGAAACAAAACTCGCAGTGATTGTCGCAAGTACGTACTTGGTCAAAGAGCGGGCTATCTACTTCAATACCCAACGGGGCGCCCGCCATTTTTTCTATGGTCAAGGCTTGGTGCTGGCCGTTACGTTCTATATCAAGGGTCACCAAGGGCTCATCAACCAGCAGTTGATACTGGATGACGTCACGAGGCACTTGTTCGTTGATACTGAGGATGAGGTCTCCGGCCACCACGCCCGCTCCGGCAGCCGGCGAATCGGTGGCAACGTCGACCACTACAGGAGCGGACATACCTTCAGGCTACCGATGCGGCGGCTTGGTGGCGGTAAAGTCTTGGTTATGACCGTAGACCAAGTGTTACTGGCCGACCCGCGAGGGTTTTGCGCCGGTGTAGAAATGGCCATTAAGGCATTGGCTTGGATGGTTCGAGCCTTTGACGAACCGGTCTACTGCTACCACGAGATTGTGCACAACAAAATTGTTGTCGAGCGTTTCGAAGCTCAGGGCGTGGTGTTTGTAGACAGCATCGACGAGGTGCCTCTAGGCGCTCCGGTCATGTTGTCGGCTCATGGTTCGGCACCCAAAGTTGTTTCTCAAGCCGCCCAAGTAGGCGGGTTTACCGTTGATGCGGTATGCCCGTTGGTGACCAAAGTGCATCATGAAGTAAAAATTCGCAGCAAGCAGGGTTACCAAGTGGTCTATGTGGGCCACGCCGGCCACGAAGAAGCCGAAGGCACTATTGCCGTAGCCCCAGAAATCATGCACCGGGTGGAACGCCCCGAAGAAGTCGCCGACCTCGCCGACTTGGGCGACCAAGTGGCTTTGCTAGCCCAAACAACTTTGAGCCATCGAGACTGGGAAGGGGTGGTAGAAGCAGCCCAAGAACGGTGGCCACATTTATGGTCGCCGGGGCGCAGCGACTTGTGTTTTGCTACCACTAACCGTCAAGCCGCTTTGTTGGCTCTGGTGGATCGCTGCGACGCTGTGGTGGTGATCGGCTCTACCAATAGTTCCAACACACGGGCTTTGGTCAAACTGGCCGAACAAGCCAACGGCCCTCGAGTGGTGTGGATCAACCGGGCCGCCGAGTTACCCGATGACCTTTCTGGCGTGGTCGGGGTTACCGCCGGAGCATCGGCCCCTGAAGAAACCGTTGATGCGGTGTTGGCTGCTTTAAACCCGACGCAAGGCGTGGAGTTGGTGCGGTACACCGAAGAAGACGAGTACTTTCCGCCGCCCCGTAATCTGCGCAACTTGTTGGCTGCTTTACGAGGGTTCGGCGGCTTAGGTTTTGGCGCTCCCCCGGCCCCGCAACATTTTGACGACCGATCGCTTGACGCCTCGGTGACTTTAAAAACCCTCGGGGTTTAGTTTTCTTCAGGCTCCGGCAAAGCGGGGCGGCCTGCTAAGCGTTGCGCTTCGTCAAACACCACTTGCATGGCTTGGCGCAACTCTTCGGTGAAATCAGTAACTGCTTGACGAGGCACCCGGCCTTCAAAAGTAGGCGGGTAAAGCGGCTCACCCAACACCATGTACACCTTGACCGGTTTGATCATGGACGACCCGGGGCGCATGGAATAATCGGTGCCGGCCAACCCCATGGGCACAATGGGCACCCCGGCTCGTAAGGCCACAAAGGCCGGGCCGGCGTGCATTTCTTCGGCTTTGATAACCGGGCCGTGTCTTCTGGTGCCTTCCGGGAACATTACCAACGGGTCGCCCAGTTCAAGCACTTCTTGGCAAGCCCGTAACGCGGCCCGGTCGGCGGTGCCGCGCTCTACCGGAAAACCCCCCACCAGGCTTAAGAACCAACCCAACGGACGGTTGCGCCACATGGCTTCTTTGCCTAAAAAACGTTGCCGGCGAGCGGTCACCATGCCCCCCACCGGGGTGTCGAGGTAAGACCGGTGCACCGGAGACAAAATGTACGGCTCTTCTTTGGGCAGATTTTTGCCGCCCACTACTTTGAAACGGAAATAAACTTTACAAATCAACCAAAGCAGCGTCCAAAAAAACCGGTAAGTGGCTCGCTCCACCCAAGTCATTTGTCGGCCCATCTCTCTCATCTGAGCAGGCCTCTCATTTGAGTAGGCCTACCACGTGGTCCACCACTTGGTCAATGGTCATAGTCGAAGTGTCGACCACCACCGACCCTTCGGCTTCTACCAACGGGCTGGCTTTCCGTTGAGAATCCACTTCGTCTCGACGGCCAAGGTCGGCCGCCACGGCAACCACATCTTCTCCGCCGGCTTCGGCGGCTCGGCGTTGGGCCCGCACCTCTTCCGAAGCGGTTAAATAGATTTTGAGCGCCGCATCAGGAAAAACCACCGAACCAATGTCACGGCCTTCCATGACCCCACCGTTACGGTCTTGCGCCCACTGGCGCTGGCGTTGCACCATTTCGGCCCGCACCGCCGGCAAAGCCGCCACCACGCTGACCGCTTGGGTAACTTCAGTCCCTCGGATGGCTTCGGTGGCGTCGACCCCGTTCACCACACACGACGATTGGTCTAACTGCAGATCAAGAGTTTGCGCTACCGCCAATACCGCATCGGTATCGGCCAGGTTGAGGCCACCACTTAAAGCAGCAAAAGCCACCGCCCGATACATGGCCCCGGTATCAAGGTAAGCCAAACCTAAACGGGCAGCCACGGCTTTCGCCACCGTGGATTTTCCCGACCCTGCTGGCCCATCAATGGCGATGACCTGCATATCAGACGTCTGTGCTTCGCAACATGGCTAAATCTTGCCCGAAATTTGGGTAACTGGTGGCCACCGCATCCCAATCCGAGATTCTGGTGCTGCCAGAAGCCACCAAACCGGCAATAGCCCCGGCCATAGCAATGCGGTGATCGCGGTGTGTTTCTATAAGGCCCCCAGCCAATGGGCCGCCGGTTACTGCCATTTGGTCGCCGGTTACCTCAACCTGTGCGCCCAGAGCCACCAGCATGGCTTCTACGGTGGCCAGGCGGTCGCTTTCTTTTACCCGCAGTTCAGCCAAGCCTTCGAACACCGTGGTGCCGATGGCACAAGCGGCGGCGATAGCTAGCACCGGTACTTCATCTACGAGGCCCGGTACTTCGGCGGCCGTCACCGTGGTGGCCTCCAACGGGCCAGAACATACGGTGAGGTCGCCAGAAACTGGGTCGTGGGTTAAGTCGGCGCCCATGCGCTTAAGCACCTCGACGAAACCGGTGCGAGCCGGGCCCTGATACACATTTTCGACAACCACCGCTGAGCCGTCCACGATGGCCGCTCCCACCGCCCAAAAGGCAGATTGCGAAGGGTCGCCCGCTACTTGGTGGGTGAAGGCTTGTGGTCGCCCGGGTTGCACGGTCACCGAAAGCCCCTCAACGGTTACCTCAAGACCGCAGGCTGCCATTAGTTCTTCGGTGTGGGCACGACTGATGATGGGTTCTCTAACGGTGGTGGGGCCTTGAGCATTGAGACCGGCCAGCAGCACCGCACTTTTTACTTGAGCGCTGGCCACCGGCATAACGTATTCAATGCCCGACAAGGGGCTGGCAGAAATAGTCAACGGCGCATGGCCTTGCCCATCGACGCTAGTCACGATGGCCCCCATAGCGGTTAACGGGTCGATAATACGATCCATGGGGCGGCTACGAATAGAGGCATCGCCGTCCAAGGTGGCTTCAATGCCTAACCCAGCCAGCAACCCAGCCAACAAACGCATGCCGGTACCGGAGTTCCCCACGTCCAAGGCTTCCGGCGGCGAAACCAGCGTTCCGCCGTTGATTACCAATACCTCGCCGTCTTGAGTTACTTGTGCGCCGAGGGCTTCAATAATGGCCAAGGTGCACAGCACGTCTTGGCCGTTGCTTAAGCCAGTGATGCGAGATTCGCCGTGGGCCAAAGCAGCCAACATAAGTACCCGGTGAGAGATGGACTTATCGCCTGGCACCTGCACTCGGCCTTTTAGCGGGCCGCCCGGTGAAACCTGATGGCTGGTCATGCCAGCGGTTGCGAGGTTGGCCGGTAACCGCTAGCCATCAAACCGCCTTTAAGTCGTTCCCCCAGAGAGGCTTCGACGATAAGCAAAGCCACCCCGCGGTCGCCTTCCGAAGAGTGAGCAATTTCTAGGTCGTAGATGTTGACGTCAAGGTCGGTAGCCAAAGCAAAGATGGCCGCTAACTCACCTTGACGGTCCAGTACTGGCACCCGCACCTCCACCAACTCAGAAGGTCGGGGAGCACCGGTGGGCAGGCTAATGCGGGCCGTGCGGGCTCGTTCGAGGCGTTGCAACAATGCCGGACGGTCAGATTGTGCGACCTCTTCACGGACGGCAGACAGGTCATTTATTAAAGAATCCAACACTTCGGTGATCGCTGCCTGGTTTTCGGCGCAAATATCGGGCCAAATACCGGGGTGCCCAGCGGCGATACGAGTCATGTCGCGAAAACCGCCAGCGGCCAACCGCAACACGGCGTAATGCTCTTCGGAACTCGCAGTGGCTAAACCCATCAGAGTGGCCGCGGTGAGGTGCGGCACGTGCGACACAATGGCTACCAGCGCATCGTGGCGACTTGGCGACAAGGTCACCACTTCGGCCCCTAGCGAGGCCACCACCTGGCGCACTGCGGCGAACACTTGGTCATCAGTGGTTTCGGTGGGGGTCAACACCCAGTTGCTGTCGGCGAACATGTCGGAGCGTGCCCCATCTACGCCTTCTTGTTCTGAGCCGGCCATGGGGTGGCCGCCTACAAAACGAGGGTCATTTACGGCGGCCACTAAGGCGGCTTTAACGCTGCCCGCATCGGTCACCAAGGCTTGGGGTGCTTCGGCCAGCGCTTGGCCGGCTACTTCGGCGATCAAAGCCACCGGGGTGGCCACAAAAACTATTTCCGCTTGGTCATCCCAACCAATGGTGTCAATGGCGCCGAGTTCCAAACCGCTATCCAGATGCCCTTGGTGCGGGTCTACGCCGCTGACTTGCCAGCCTTGTTGGCGCAGGGCCATACCGATAGAGCCTCCGATGAGGCCCACCCCGGCCACCGTGGCGCGGCGTTTCATGTAGTTACCTGCGGTTTCTGCATGGCCTGATGCTAGCGGGCTTCCGGCGCTGCACCGGCAGTATTATCGGTGATCAGCCACCACTTGTTGCAAGGAGCGCAGTTCATCCACGGTGAGTTCTCGCCAGTCACCGGGGCTGAGTTGGCGATCCACCAGCGGGCCGATGCGGGTACGGATCAAACGCTCCACCGGGTGGCCTACCGCGGCACACATGCGGCGCACTTGCCGGTTACGGCCTTCGTGAATGGTCAAACGGATCATTCGGTCATCTACCAACGAGGCTTTGGCGGGCGCCGTCATGCCGTCATCAAGTTCTACGCCTTCGCGTAGTTGCCGCAAAGCAGCCCGTGAAGGCTCGCTTTCTACCACGGCAACATATTCTTTTTCGACGCCGAAAGAAGGGTGAGTCAACCGGTGGGTTAACTCGCCATCGTTGGTGAGTAGCAACAAACCTTCGGTATCGAAGTCCAGGCGACCTACCGGAAACACCCGGGGCTCGTCAGGTACCAAGCCCACCACGGTGGGTCGGTCTTGAGGATCGTCGGCGGTGGTGACCACCCCGGTGGGCTTGTTGAGTACGTAATAAACCAGGTCGGGGCGCACCCCTATGGGCATGCCGTCTACGGTAACCACGGCGATTTCGGCGTCCACTCGTTGACCCAATACGGCGACTTCGCCGTCCACTTTTACTCGGCCGGCGGCAATGAGGTCATCGCACACCCGTCGGCTACCAAAGCCCACGCGGGCTAATACTTTTTGCAGGCGCAACGGTTCGTCAGCAGGCTGAGTGTTTTTAGTTGTGGGGGGCATGGTTAAGGCCTTTGGAAGAGTTGTTGATTTATTTCGGTTGGCCAAGGTTTGCCTAAGAGCCGGTTAGCGGCCAGTTCGCCCAGGGCCGAAGCACACTTGGCGGCGTAGCCGTTGCCGGCGATCAGGGCGCTGACCCGGTCGGTCAGGTTATCAATAATGGGGTGACCGGTTTCAGTGTAGGTGGTTACGCACGGAGCGGTTCGGCTGCCCAGCACCTTGAGGTTGGGGATGAAGTCGAAAAGTAATTGTTTTTGGTGGGGTTCCATAGCTAAGTCGCCGTCGCTGCGAAACCAGTCAGCGATTTGTGACGGGCTAAGGTGTTTGCGTTCTCGGGTGATGCCGACTTTCATAATGGTGCGACCATCGGGCTGCGGTTTGGGCGGCAGCACATAAAAGCTTCGGTCTTTGTCTTCAGTTTTGACAATAATGCTGGGCAGGCCAGCCAAACGTTGCGCCTCTTCCGTAGACAGTTCAAAATGGATAATGGTGCGGGTGCCTACCGTTAAGTCCAGTTGGTTGGCTGGCGTATCGCCGTAGGCAAAAAACGGGCCGGTGGCCAGCACTACCCGTTGAGCCGCAAACTCCCCCGCTGAGGTTTCGAGAGTCACGTTGCCGTTTTGTTCTTTCACCGCACCAACCAAAGCGTCTACCACGGTGGTTCCGGCTTGTTCAGCGGCCGCCCCTTCGGCTCGCACATAGGCTCGGGGGTCAATATGGCCGGCGCCGGTGGCTTGAAAAATCCCCGGCAAATCAGCCGGTGGCGACAGTGCAGTAAACTCTTGCGCTACTTCTTCGGGGGAAAACTGTTGGCAACCCAAGTTGAGGTTCTGGTCGGAGGCTGCCATTACCGCCACCTCTTCGGCCGGACCCAACCACAGGTGACCCACATCGTGCAAAATCTTTTCACCGGTCAGGTTTTCTAAATGGCGAATTTGCGGCAGCGCTCGATGGCTCAGCCAGGCCTTTACTGGGTTGGGGTCAACGATTCGAGCGATACGAGTGTCGTCGTGGTGGCTAGCGAAAACTCCGTCATGTTTTTTACGATCAACCGGTTCGCTTTGCCCAACTAATAAAACGTTGACTCCGGCTTCGGCCAAAAACCAGGCGCAGGCACTGCCCATCATCCCTCGGCCCACCACGGCAACCTCAAAGGTTTTACCGGCCATGGTTACTCTGTCGCAGCAGTTGGTGATTCTTCGGTGGGGGTATCGTTAACCTCGGCTTCCACCTCGACCACTGGTTCAGGGTCCGCTCGCAAACCACGCTCCAAAGCTTCTACGACTTCGGCGCCGGGAACAAAATCTCCTAAGGGCGGAAGCTCAGCCAACCCGTCGAGGCCCATGCGTTCTAAAAATTCTTGAGTGGTACCAAACAAAAAGGCATTCCCGGGGCCTGAGTCGCGAGACAACTCATCGATGTAGCCGCGTTGTTGCAAAGTACGCATTACCCCGTCGGCATCCACCCCACGAATTGCCGACACTTGGGCCCGAGAAATCGGTTGTTTGTAAGCCACGATGGCCAAGGTTTCTAGTGCGGCGGCCGTTAACCGTGAACTTTGGCCTTCCAACACGAAGCGCTCCACCCAAGGTGCTTGGTCCGGGTGGCTTTGGTAGCGGTAACCGCCAGCCACGCGTTGCAAAACAAAGCCCCGATCTTCACGTTCGTAGTCGGCGACCAAGGTTTCACAAAGCGCTTCTATGTCGGCGGTGGGGATTTCCAGCAACTGCGCCAACAAGTTGGGGGACACCGGGTCAATAGCTACCATCAAAATGGACTCAATGGCTTGTCGGGTGGCCAGTGCTTCAGTTTCTTCCATGGGTTAGCCCTCGTAAGCGTCAATTAACTCGACGTCGGCTGGGCCACTGTTGGGCGCCCACCACAGGTGAATGTCGCCAAAACTGGCTGGTTGGTCAAGTTCGATGACCCCTTGTTTAAAGAGTTCTAGTACCGCTAAGAAACGCACCACCAACTCAATGCGATCCACTAAACCCGTGGTGAGTTTGCGGAACGAAATGGTGCCCTGGGCAGGGATTTCGTCGACCAGTTCAATCACCGCATCGGCCACGCTGGCCCGTATGGGGGCAATGTGTTCGGTGTTGATGTGCACCGTAGGTTTCGGAATGATCGCCGTGTAGTAGGCCCGGCGTAAATCCAGCGGCGTGATTCCGCCCAACAAGTCGGGAGCCAAAGACAAAAACTGGTCTTCGAGGCCGGCCCGGCGAGGCCACGAAAGGGCCGCCATTTGGGCCATTCGCTTGAGCACGGTGGCCGCATCTTTGAAGGTTTTGCATTCCAACAAACGAGCCAGCAGCAAATCTCGTTCTTCCCACAAGCCAAACTCGTCGTCTAAGTCGTCGCGTTGCTTGTCGGGCAAAAGGCGGCGGGTTTTGAGTTCCACCAAAATGGCGGCAATCAACAAAAACTCGGTAGCTAACTCGAGGTCAACGTTTTCTAGGCGTTCTAATTCCGCCAAAAAGGCGTCCACTACGGTGGTTAACGACACGTCGTAGAGCTCTACCTCTTCTTTGAGGATCAAATGCAACAACAGGTCAAAAGGTCCATCAAAGACTGGAGTATTTACGGTCACGCTCACCCCTTGACCCTAGAGAATCCTTAGCCCCGCGCGGTGTATGGCAAAGGAGTTTCTGAGAAAACTGTCCCCCACCGGGCCGGCCGGGGCACTAGCCTGCAAGCCTATGACACGTGTTTTTTCTGGTATTAAACCTTCCGGCTCTGTTCACCTCGGAAATTACCTCGGCGCGCTACGCAATTGGGCGGCCATGCAAGGCGATGCCGACACCGTTTATTGCGTGGTTGACCTGCATGCTTTGACCGTTCCCCAAGACCCTGGAGAGCTGCGGGCCTCCACCTTGTCGCTGGCCCAAATGCTGATCGCTATTGGCATTGACCCGGAGCGCAGCACCTTGTTTATCCAAAGCCATGTTTCTGAACACACCGAATGCGCTTGGCTTATGGAATGCACCGCCTCGTTTGGCGAGTTACGGCGCATGACCCAGTTCAAAGACAAGTCAGAAAAAGCCAAGTTTGTCTCGGGCGGATTATTCACCTACCCGGCCTTGCAAGCCAGCGACATTATTTTGTACGACACCGACCAAGTGCCGGTGGGCGAAGACCAACGCCAGCACATCGAACTAACCCGTGACTTGGCTGAACGGTTCAACAATCGTTACGGGCAAACTTTCGTAGTGCCCGAAGCGGTGGTGCCGACTGCTGGCGCCCGGGTCATGGACTTACAAAACCCTGAAAACAAAATGTCAAAGTCGGAAGACAGCCCGCAGGGTTCGGTTTCGTTGCTTGATGAGCCAGCGGCTATTGAAAAGAAGTTCAAACGAGCGGTGACCGACAGCGACAACGAGGTGCGTTACGACCCAGCCACCAAGCCGGGGGTGTCTAACTTGTTGTCGATTTTGGGGGCTGCTACTGGGCAAAGCCCCGCCGCTGCAGCCAACGGCATTGAACGCTACGGCGATTTAAAAGCCGCTACCGCTGAAGCAGTCATCGAGTTGCTGCGCCCCGTACAAGCTCGTTACCACGAACTCGCAGCCGACCCGGCAGAAACCAGCCGTTTGCTGGCCGTGGGCGCCGACAAAGCCCGCACCATCGCCCGAGCCACCTTGGATCGCGCCCACCAAAACCTCGGACTCCTGGCGCCTTAAGCCTTAATCGTCGTCGGCTTTCCAGAGAACGGCCGCATATTCAGTTTCGACTGTCCACTGGTTTGCCGGCCGGTGGTGTTCGCCAGCCCACGCCACGGTTAACGGGTCGCTTCCTGCTTCGGTCAGCAACCTGAACCCTTGGTCAGGGTGGGTGAGGTAGCGGCCCAAATCGCCTCGAATATCCGTTTGTTTTGCCCATGCCTGATGGCGGCCGGTAGTGGTCATCGCAGCCAGCAAGGTGGCGGCCACCCGACCAAAGGTGCCCAAACTGCTGGTTACCTTGCCCACATCGTGAAGCAGAGCAGCGGCCATCACTTCTCGGGGAGCACCAGGGAGTTCAGATCGCACCCGGCCAGCCACCCCAAAAGCGTGCGCCTGGTCGGCTTTACTCATGCGCTGCCATAAGGCTTGTTCTGTCGGCAGTAAACAATTCTCTACCCATTGAACATCAGTTGGGGTCAATGGTTGAGCCCGCAAAGCCCCAAAAAACCTCCCTACCAGATGGCTCAGTCTATTTTTTCTCGGCATGGCATTCCTTTGGGCGCAACCTCGTGGTTTCTTATTTAAGTTCGCTTGACAAGCAATTTAGCCCCTCCCATCTATTGTCAATGGCGACAGATTGGGGCATTCATTGCCCCAGGTGGCGCAAGGCGGCGAGGAGGCCAATAACTGTTTTGGCGTCGGTGATGGTGCCGTCAGCAATCATGGCCGACACTTGGTGCAAAGGCACCCGTTCAACAGTGAGGTATTCCTCTTCCACGCTGACCGCTATTGCCTCGGCGGGCACCAGTTCGGTGGCCAAATACACCGTGGTGAGTTCATCGCAAAAGCCGCCCGAGTTATGAAAAACCACCAACTCGGTTAACTGCGGAGCGTCAAACCCTGCTTCTTCAATGAGTTCTCGGCGGGCTGCATCGGGACGAGACTCCCCCGGCACATCAAGTTTGCCGGCCGGTAACTCCAACATTTCGGTGTCTAACGCCGGTCGGTATTGGCGCACCAAGATCACCTCGTCACCATCGATGGCAACCACCGCTACTGCCCCGGGGTGACGCACTACATCTCGGGAAATTTGTTCACCTTGCGGGCCTTCAAAGGTGGCTTCAGCCAAGGTAATGACATAGCCCTCGTGGAGAACCGTTTCGCCGGTTTGGCGAAAACCCGCAGTCATCGTTAAGCGTCAGTGGTGGCGTCCACCGTCAACAACTGCGGGTTGCGGCCCTCAGCGCGTTGCAACGCTGCTTCCATAAAACCCAAAAACAGTGGAGCGGGCCGGGTCGGGCGACTCTTGAACTCTGGGTGGGCTTGCGTCGCTACCCAGAACGGGTGGTTTTTAAGTTCGATGAACTCCACCAAACGCCCATCGGGAGACTCGCCAGAACACACAAAATCGTTGTCGTCGTATTGGCTGCGATAACGCGGGTTGAATTCATAGCGATGACGATGACGCTCGGACACCACTTCTTCGCCGTACATTTTCGCTACCTGAGAGCCAGGCTGCAACTGCGCTACATAAGCGCCCAAGCGCATGGTGCCCCCCAGGTCGGTGACGTCGCGTTGCGAATCCATGAGGTCAATAACTGGGTGCGGGGTTGATGGCTCGAATTCGCTGGAGTGCGCTCGCTCAAGGCCTAAAGCATTCCGCCCGTACTCAATGGTCATACATTGCAGGCCCAAGCAAAGCCCCAAACAAGGGACATCATTTTCTCGGGCATAACCGGCAGCGGCAATTTTGCCTTCAACCCCCCGCTCACCAAAGCCACCAGGAATAACGATGCCGTCAAGGTTGCGTAGTCGATCTTCGGTGAGTAATCCTTCTACGTCTTCGGCTTGTATCCAGTCGATCTCTACGTCGGCACCCAACTGAATGCCCGCATGCTTAAGTGACTCCACCACCGAAAGGTAGGCGTCTACCAAACTCACGTATTTACCAATCAAACCAACACGCACCGGGCTGGTGGCCGCTTCAACCTTACGGTTGAGTTCAATCCATTCCGTCAGGTCGGGCGGGCCAGCATCGATACGTAACAAATCGCAGATTACGTTGTCGAGGCCTTCTTCGTGAATGACCAACGGGATTTCGTAAAGACTTGATGCATCTGGAGCGTTGACCACAGCCTCGGCGGGCACCGAAGATAGGTTGGCAATTTTACGGGCCAAATTGTTACCGATAGGTTCGTCGCTGCGGCACACAATGGCATCAGGTTGGATACCCCGGCTGCGCAGTTCGATAACTGAGTGCTGGGTCGGCTTGGTTTTGTGCTCCCCCGAGGGGGCAATGTAAGGCACCAAGGTGACGTGCACGTAACACACGTTGTCTCGGCCCACGTCGAGGCGAAACTGGCGAATGGCTTCCAGGAAAGGCAAAATCTCAATATCGCCTACCGTGCCGCCCACTTCGGTGATGACCACATCCACGTCGTCCGAAGCCAAGGCGCTAATCCGCCGTTTGATCTCATCGGTAATGTGTGGAATAACCTGCACGGTACGGCCCAGGTAATCGCCCCGCCGTTCGGCCGCCAATACCGTGGAATAGATCGATCCCGTAGTGGCGTTGGAATCACGGGTCAAGTTTTCGTCAATAAAGCGTTCGTAATGGCCAAGGTCTAAATCGGTTTCTCCGCCATCATCGGTAACAAAAACTTCGCCGTGTTCAAAAGGGTTAAGCGTGCCCGGGTCCACGTTGATGTACGGGTCCAATTTTTGGATTACTACCCGGAGGCCACGCTGTTTAAGGAGTCGTCCTAGCGAGGCGGCGGTTAGCCCCTTGCCGAGTGAGCTGGCCACTCCGCCCGTTACAAAAATGTGTTTGGTCACGGAAGGTCAACTTATCGCTTTACGTTGCGTCGCGCGCGGAGTGCGCCGAGGTTTGTTGATTATCACGATGGCCCCAACACCGCTGCGGCGGCCAAAAGTTCAGACGCATGTTGCTGAGCGGCGCTACTGTCGGGCGACCCCGACAGCATGCGAGACAGTTCCACAATGCGTTGGTCAGAATCTAAAGGCTCCACGGTGGCTCGAGCGGTCTGGCCATCATCCACCTTATTTACCTTGAGTTGCTGGTCGGCGCAGGCCGCCACTTGCGCCAAGTGGGTGACCACCAATACTTGATGTCCTTCTGCGAGAGAAGCCAAAGCGGCACCGATACTGTGCGCTGCCTCGCCTCCTACTCCGGCATCCACTTCATCAAAAACCATAGTGGGGGGCGCTTTTGTAATTACTTGACGTAGCGCCAACATGACTCGTGCCAATTCGCCACCGGAGGCCACCTTGGCCAGGGGCAGCAGCGACGACCCAGAGTTAGCGGCCAGCAATAAACAAACCTCAGCCCCGGATTCGCCTTCTACCTCTACGGCCATTACCGCAGCGGCCATAGCCAACTGGCGCAAAAATTGCTGCACCTGGGCAGCAAGGTCTGGGGCCGCTCGGCGGCGGGCTGCCAGAACCACGGCGGCGGCTTGCATCCGTGCTGCTTCGGCCGCCAAGCGCTGGGCATCCAAGGCGGCCGCTCGGGCTTCATGATCTAAAAGGTCGTCTAAACGTTCGGCGGCTTCTCGGTGATACGCCATCACCGCTGCTAAATCCACCCCGTATTTTCGACGTAACTCAGACAAACGGTGCCGGCGTTGCACGATCGCTTCAAGGCGTTGTGGGTCTTCTTCGACCCCGTCGGTGGTAGCCCGGAGCTCTGACGCCACATCGGTTAACTCGGCTAACAACCCATGCAACCGGCCCGTCAAGTCAACAAATGGCGCCCGGTCGCTCAGGTTGTTGAGTGCCACCCCGAGGCCTTCAGAAACGTCGCTGTCCCCATCTAAAAGTTGCAACGCAGCAATCGCTGCTTCACGGTGTGCGGTGGCATCGCCCAACAGAGACTCGTCTTTGGCCAATTGGTCATCTTCGCTCGCATCATCAATGGCTGCTACATCGAGTTCTTCTACTTGAAAACGAAGCAGGTCTATTTCTCGAGCCCTCGCCCGTTCGTCGCCTCCCATAGCAGCCAGTTGATCATCTATTGCCAGCAACTCGGCTTCTGCTTCTTGCAGAGGGCTTAGGTCAATGCCGCCAAATCGATCTAAGGCCGCTCGCTGTTCTTTAGCGGTCAAAAGGCTTTGGTGGGCATGCTGGCCATGCAAGTTCACCAAGTCGCCTCCTCGGTCAGCCAAGGCCGCCGCGGTGGCCAACTGGCCATTGATATACGCCCTGCTCCGGCCCTCTTTGGGTACCACCCGTCGCAACACCACCTCATGATCGCCATCAGTGAAGCGGCCTTCCACCGAGGCCTCCGCACAGCCTTGGCGCACCATAGATGGGTCAGCGCGGCCCCCCAGCAGTAGTTCAATAGCCCCCACCACCATGGTTTTACCGGCCCCGGTTTCCCCGGTCACCGCCACCAAGCCGGCGCCCAACAAAACCGTCGATTCTTCTATCACCCCAAGGTTGGTGACCCGTAGTTCGCAAAGCATGTGAGCATCTTGCCACGACCCTGTGACAGTCCGGTGGCATTAGCATTTTGTTCCCGGCTCACCTCGCCGGAGCGGCCAGCATTAAGGTGGTGACATGCCATGGAACAAACTTGCTCAACGGGCTTCTCGGGCCTCCCACGATTTAGTTGGCTGGATATTCTGGGACCCCCAGGCCATAAATAACTATGCCGACCTTGGGGTGCCCGACGGGGCGGGTTACTACGTGGCCACCCGTTTCGGCCCGCTAGCCGCCGCCGGTAACGAAGTAGTAGCGGCCACCGCTTACTCAATTAACCCGGTATTCCTCGGCATGGCTTTAGACATTTGCCGCCAACACACCGATTTTTCCTCAGCCACGGCGGCCCGAGATGCTGCGGTGGTGCCAGGGCTCAACAGAATTGACCCAGCCATTGCTGAGCGACTCGCTCCACTCGCCGAACCCCTCTGGACAGTGGCCGATCAACTCCACTCCGGAGCCCGAGCACTTTTTGCTGCTCACCGTGCGCAGCCACGACCCGGGGACGACCAACTTGCGCTCTCTGCCTGGCTGGCCGTCAACTGCCTGCGGGAATGGCGAGGCGACACCCACTGGGCACTCTGTGCCGCCGCCGACCTCGACGCCGCCGAAGTCGGCCTCTTGAACAACGCCATGGTGGAGGGCTACGACGCAGAATGGATTGCCCGTAGCCGAGGCGCCGACGATCACGCCATTGACCAAGGATGGCGGCGACTGGCCGCCAAGGGTTTCGCCGCTAATCGTTCGCTCACCGATGCTGGCCAGCGGTTTCGCCAAGAACTCGAAGACCACACCGATCAACTCTGTGGGCAAATGTGGCAGTTGCTCAGCGAATCACTCACCGTTGAACTCTGCGAACTGGCCGAACCACACCACCAAGCTTTCCTGGACCGCATTGACGCCACCGCCGGTCCTCTCTGGATGCCCGCAGCTCGCAACTAACCAGAAAGCGCCTCGTTGAGAACGGCTCGGGCCTGTTCTAAGTTTTTTACCCCGTTGAACTCGGGATGCACACTTTGCGAAGCCAAGGGCAGCAGCGCATCACCTTCACCAAGTACTGAAACTAGTGCCGTGCTACGGAATCGTGGGCCAAGGTTTTGGTCCACCACATAAAAGAACAAATACTCGGCACCCACAGCCCAATGGTCGGGGCCGATCCCGTTGGTCCGCAACTCTGCGGTGCGTACCAACGTTTTTGACTGCACTTGATAGCCGCCAATGGCTTCGACCACCGTCACCTCCCCCGCCTGTGCCGACCCGGCGTATACCTCAAGAAGTTCAAAAACTAAACCCAACCGCTCCTCAGCGAAATCCGGGTTGTCGCCCTCCACGCCCGTGTCGATAACTCGATGCTGATCGGTTACCTCTTGCAACACCGCTCGCACCACCACATCGCCTTCTTTAATCAGTTGGGCAACCGGCGTGACCTGTTCACAAGCCGAAGAATCAATAACCGACAAAACCTCATCATTGGTCGCCCCATCAGTTCAGCAAGCAACCACTAAGAACGCTAGGCAAAACACTCCCAAAAAGCTTCTCAACATAGCACGCACTATAAAAGGTCTTTCAGCGGTCTTCGAGGCCAAACTTAGTTTTAAGCACCCGAGCAAAATGGTGTTGACCAAAAGTAACCAACCGCGCCACCCGATCAGCGGCCGTCACCACCACCTGGTCTCCCTCGCTGACCACCGCTTGTTCACGGCCATCAACATTGCAAATCGCCGGACGATCCCCCAGCACCTCAAGACAGACCTCGGTAGAAGGCGCCAACACCATGGTGCGATCAAACAACATGTGGGCCGACACTGGGGTGACCTGCAACGAGCGATGGGTAGCGTCAACAATGGGCCCCTGCGCCGAAAACGCATAAGCCGTCGATCCGGTAGGAGAAGCCACAATCAACCCGTCGGCCACATACGAAGTAAAGAACTCGCCATCTAAAGCCACCCCCACCCGAATAGTCGGGCCATGGCGTTCAACCACCACCTCGTTTAACGCATGATCAACCGCCACCACCGTGCCATCGGCTCGCCGCACCTCCACCCGAAGCATCATGCGGTCTTCCAACCGGCAATCTCCCGCCAAAACCTTACTGACCGCTTGTTGCACCTCACCGGGTTCGCAAGCCGTCAAATAACCCAAGTGGCCAAAGTTGACCCCCAAAACCGGAACCGGGGCGCCATCCAACAAATCCACGGCCCGCAATATTGAACCATCACCGCCCAGGCTCACTATTAAATCCAAACCAGTAATGGTCTCCGAAGAAAGCGGATGACGCACTTCATGGCCCTGCTTGGTCAACCAACCAGCTAAATCGGCCGCCTGAATAATCGCTTCACTACGGTGCTCATGGACCACCAAACCAACGGCCGCCATTAGCGAACTTCCGCTTGATGAACCAACGCTTCGGCATCCCAAGAAGACGCCGTCGCCCCGGCCACTACATGAATAAGAAACTCCACGTTGCCCTCCGCGCCCGTTATTGGTGAAACCATGCCCCCCATGATGGCCGCTCCCGCGCTCCGAACCGACGTTTCCACCTGATTAAGCACCCGAAGCCAAACCGCCGGGTCGCTAATAACGCCTTTCCCGCTGTCTACTTCGGCCTTATCTGCTTCAAACTGAGGCTTCACCAACATGACCAAAGATGCTCCCTCTTTAACCAACGCCAACAGCTGCGTCACGACCGTACGCAGCGAAATAAACGACAAATCAGTAACCAACAAGTCAAACGGGACGTTCAAGGTTTGTTGATCGACAAGGCGAACGTTGGTTTGTTCACGCACCGTCACCCGAGAATCAGTGCGGAGTTTCTGGTGAAGTTGCCCCCGACCGACATCCAAAGCAGTCACCGCCGCTGCTCCCTGTTGCAAGAGACAATCAGTGAAACCACCAGTGCTTGACCCCACATCAATAACCCTAAGCCCGTCAGGGTCAATGACAAATCTCGCCAAAGCTGCTTCAAGTTTTAGCCCGCCTCGGCTCACAAACTTGGGTGGCGGTGCAGCAACCACCACCGCTTGGGACGGTTCCACCAGTCGGGTCACCTTGTCGGCCGGCGCACCATCGACCGTAACCCGGCCTTCATCGACTAATTCCTGGGCCTGCTCCGGGCTATCAGCAAGACCGCGCCGCACCATTTCTCGGTCTAAGCGGCGGCGAGTCAACGCAAATACTCCTCCACCAAAGCCGGCAAATCGGCATGCACGGTGTCGGGTTGAGGGGTCACCGGCAAATGCTCTTCGGTGGTGACCCCGCTGAGCACCAAAGCAAACTTCCAGTTCAACGCTTGGGCCAACAAACCATCGGTGTCGGGGCGATCCCCCACCACGATGCCTTCCGTACCCGCCGACTCAATAACCAGATCACAAATAGATTGATGAGGCTTCCCGGCCACCTCAGGAGTCACGCCGGTAGCGGCCTGCAGAGCAGCAACAATGCTTCCCGCCCCAGCCCGAATACCATCTTCGGCCGGGTAGGTGACGTCCATGTTGGTGGCCAACAAACGGGCTCCCCCAAGCACGGCACGAATACCCGCCGAAAGTCCCCAATAATCAAAATGTTCATGAAAGCCCACCACCACGGTGTCTACCGGGCCGTCATCAACCATTACGGCGCCTTGTGCCTCAATTTCTTCACGACACCCGGCCCCACACATACCCAGTATACGTTCGCCGGGCTGCACCATTTTCGCCACGGCCATCGCCGAAGAAATAACCCCGCCTCGAGCGTCAATACCGTGATGAGCCAACCTTGCTTCTAAATCCACTATTCGGCTACCCGAGTTATTGGTAACAAACAACACCGTTTCACCGGCATCTTGAAGAGCCGTCACTGCTTCGGCAGCCCCCGGGATGCGGTCAGTACCTAGCCATACCACACCATCAAGATCTAAAGCCCAGCCCATAAAAGTTAGTGATCAAACTTCCCAAGTGGGTTGCGAACGCAGCAAAGAGGCGATGTCGCCCTTGCCGCTCTCGGCCGCAACTGCAGCTACTTGCGTAGCCATTGCCGCACCATACTCAGCTCGTTTTGCCGCACGGAACACCCCAACCGGAGTAGGGGTAGTCGGCCCAGCAGCCAAACGAGACAAAGCAAACGCCGTGGAGGGGTCTTGGCGGGTTTCGTCATGAACCAAAAGGGCATCAAGGCCCACATCAGCAACATTGGCGATCTCTACCCCGCCGTCACAACTCACTACGCCGTACTGGCCTTCGCTACCAAATTGAATGCGCTCGCCGTGCCGTAAATCGATCAGCATGTCGTCACGAACATCTTTTTTAGTAATGGTGCTAAATGCACCATCGTTGAAAACATTACAGTTTTGATAGACCTCGACCAGCGAAGCCCCGTCGTGTTCATAGGCACGGCGGAACATTTCTTGCATGTGCTTACGGTCCATGTCATGGGTGCGAGCCACAAAACTTGCTTCAGCGCCCAAAGCCAAACTTACGGGGTTAAAGGGTTCGGCAATAAGACCAACTGGAGATGACTTAGTGACCTTGCCGGTTTCGCTAGTGGGCGAGAACTGACCTTTGGTCAAGCCATAAATCTGATTATTGAACAACAAGATGTTGATGTTGATGTTGCGTCGCAAAGCGTGAATCAAATGGTTGCCGCCAATGGACAACATGTCGCCGTCGCCACCGATAACCCACACATCAAGTTCTGGGCGAGCCATAGCTAAGCCAGTAGCAATAGCGGGTGCTCGACCATGAATGCTATGCATGCCATAAGTGTTCATGTAATAAGGCAACCGAGCAGCACAACCAATGCCCGAAATGAATACCGTGTTCTCTCGGCGTACTCCGAGTTCCGGCATCAAAAGTTGCAAAGCGGTGAGGATTGAATAATCGCCGCAACCCGGGCACCAACGCACCTCTTGATCGCTTTGCCAATCAGCGCGTTTGGTCTCTGGAACAACTTCGTTGTTCATGGTGGCGGTCATTGCTTGGCCTCCCCGTTCATCGTTTCTAATATGGTTGTTTCAAGTTCTCCCGCAGTGAAAGGCTGGCCTGACACTTTGCTGATGGACTGCGCATCTACCAAGAACTCGGCGCGAATCATCAAACTAAGTTGACCCAAATTCATTTCTGGAATCAACACGTGGGTACGACCTTTAAGCACTTCACCGAGATTGGCTGGAAACGGATTGAGGTGGGTCAAATGGGCGTGAGCAATCTTGTGACCCTCGCCGCGCAAGCGGCCCAAGGCACTGGTGATAGCACCCCAAGTGGAGCCCCAACCCAAGATGAGTACATCGGCATCTACATCACCGACTACTTCTACATCGGGCACCTCTATGCGGCGTATACGCTCCGCACGAATTTCCACCATTTTGGCGTGATTGGTGGGGTCATAACTAATGTTGCCCGAGCCATCTTCTTTTTCGATTCCCCCAATGCGATGCATCAGGTCAGGGGTGCCAGGGATCGCCATCGACCGAACCAATTTTTCGTCACGCAAATATGGCCAATATTCGTCTTCGCCGTCCGCATTTTTATGGTTGAACTCGGTGGTGTAAGTGACCTCAATAGGTTCAAGATCGTCAACATCAGGCAAACGCCATGGTTCAGACCCGTTGGCGAGATAGCCATCAGAAAGCAACATGACAGGAGTCCGATGGGTCAAAGCGATCCGGCATGCCTCAATAGCGGCGTTAAAACAATCCGACGGGGTGCGTGGCGCCACGATAGGAATCGGCGATTCACCGTGACGACCATACATGGCCATCAGAAGGTCAGCTGCCTCTGTCTTGGTGGGCAAACCGGTTGATGGTCCACCTCGTTGAATGCTGACAATAACCAACGGAAGTTCTAGCGATAATGCCAAACCCATGGTTTCAGACTTCAAGGCCACACCGGGCCCGCTTGTTGAGGTAATCCCCAGGTGGCCGCCAAAAGAGGCCCCTAAAGCAGCGCCGATACCGGCGATTTCATCCTCTGCTTGAAAAGTAGTTACCCCAAAAGACTTGTGTTTAGCCAACTCATGCAAAATGTCCGTGGCCGGGGTGATGGGGTAGGTACCCAAGAAAATAGGCAAGTTTGCCAGTTGGCCAGCCGCCACCAAACCCCACGACAACGACGTGTTGCCGTTGACGTTGGTGTAAGTCCCCGACTCCAACGGAGCTGCTTTTACGATGACCCGTTGGTCACCTAGCTCAGCGGTCTCGCCATAAATGTGGCCAGCAGAAAATGCTGCTTTGTTAGCAGCAACGATCAAGTCGCGGCCGCCAAACTTGGCATCGATCCAGTCCATGGTTGGTTCCACGGGGCGGCTGTACATCCAAGAGACGAGGCCCAAGGCGAAAAAGTTTTTTGACCGGTCAGCATCTCGAGGCTTAACCCCAAGTTCTTTACAAGCCTCTTTGGTAAGCGAGGTCATAGGCACCGAAATAACTCGACAACCCTTCAAGTCATCGCCTTCTTCTAAGGGGTTATAGTCGTAGCCGGCCTTGGTCAAGTTGCGTTCTTCGAAAGTATCTCGATTAATAATCACCGTGCCGCCAGGAGCTAACCGATGAAGGTCAGACTTTAAAGCTGCCGGGTTCATGGCCACCATTACATCGGGAGCATCCCCGGGAGTCATGATGTCATGATCAGAAATCTGTACTTGAAAAGCCGATACTCCGGCCAAGGTGCCAGCGGGGGCACGAATCTCTGCCGGGTAATCGGGGAAAGTAGCTAAATCGTTGCCGTGCATAGCACTGGCACTAGTGAAGCGATCGCCGGTGAGTTGCATGCCATCGCCAGAGTCGCCAGCGAAGCGAATGATTACCCGGTCAACTGCAGGAACCGTCGGCTCCGTTGCCGTTTCGGTCACGTTATTTCCTCCATTTCCAGCTTCGTTGCTGAAAGTCTTTTGAATCATTAGTTAACGAACGCCGCCACCATAACCCCGTCAACGGCGAGGGGTGACCATAGCGGAACAAAGTTCTGTCTTTCAGGTCACACCCCAAAAGGTCTTGGCCTAAGCCAGGGTGATGGAGTCATCCAAATAGACGTCTTGAATAGCGTTGAGTAACTCCACGCCTTCGGCTCGAGGCCGTTGGAACGCTTTACGCCCGCTGATCAAACCGGTGCCGCCTGCTCGCTTGTTTACCACGGCGGTGGTTACCGCTTCGGCCAGGTCGCTGGCCCCGGAGGACGCTCCCCCACTGTTGATCAAACCAATGCGCCCCATGTAACAGTTCGCTACTTGCCAGCGGCAAAGGTCAATCGGGTGGTCGGTGGTGAGGTCGCTGTACACCGCAGCATGGGTTTTACCAAAACCGTCGAGCGCGTTGTAGCCGCCGTTGTTTTCGGGCAACTTTTGTTTAATGATGTCCGCTTCGATGGTTACTCCAAGGTGGTTGGCTTGGGCGGTGAGGTCGGCTGAGGCGTGGTAGTCCACGCCATCAACTTTGAAACCTGAGTTACGCAAGTAGCACCACAGCACAGTGAACATGCCCAGTTCGTGGGCTCGGGCGAAGGCTTCGCTGACTTCTTGAATTTGGCGGGTTGCTTCGTCGGAACCAAAGTAAATGGTGGCGCCCACGCCGGCTGCTCCAAGGTCAAAGGCTTGGTCGACTGAGCCGTACATGACCTGGTCAAACTTGTTGGGGTAGGTCAACATTTCGTTGTGGTTGATTTTTACGATGAACGGAATGCGATGGGCGTAGCGGCGCGAAACCGAAGCCAACACTCCGTAGGTAGAAGCCACGGCGTTACAACCGCCATCAATGGCTAACTCAACGATGTTGGCGGGGTCGAAGTATTCGGGGTTCGGGGCAAAAGAGGCTGCCGCTGAATGCTCTATACCTTGATCAACGGGGAGGATCGATACATAACCCGACCCGCCTAAACGACCATGATCGTAAAGCGACTGCAAGTTGCGCATGACCTGCGGTGAACGGTCTGAAGGCCCGAACGCTTCGCTGACGTAATCGGGGCCGGGTTGGGTGAGGTCAGCGGCTTTGATGCCGGTGGCCACGTGATCCAAAAGGTAAGCGGCGTTGTCGCCTAACAGAGAAGCGGTATCCACTGGGGAACTCCTTGAAATCGTTTGAGGTGAGCAATGCGCTCATCGCCACAGGTTCTTTCCTGCGATGCATTCACCCTAGACGGCGCGCGCCCCGGCCAAACCCCTTTTGTGAAAAACGACCGTCTTTAACGCAAGCCCTTGAGGCGCTGGTCGACATCGGCAAAACCTGGGGCGGAGCGTTGCACCCACCCAAAAAGGTCACGGGCCCGAGGTATCGAGCCAGATTGTTCGTAAAGATCTGCCAAGGCGTAGGCCCGGCGCAAATGGTGTTCACGGGCCCGTTTAGGAAAGTTCCATCCTTTTTCCATGAGCGCTACTGCTTCTTTGAGTTTGTCTTGATCGGCCAAAGTACCGGCAGCCACCAAACGGCCTTCGGTAACTAAAGCTGCCGATGGCGAAGCATCACGAAGCTCTATCCAGAGTTCGTCGACGTCGGCCCACCAGCCCAAGGCTCGGTAACAGTCTGCCAACACGGGGTGTTGCTCGGTGCTGCCCGTTAGTTCACGGAAGCGTTCCATTTTTTTCGCTGCCTCACGCCAACGGCCCAGGCGGTAAAGAATCAATCCCGACATTTCTACAACTTCGGCAACATCAGGGGCTCGTTCTTCAAGCGAATACAAAGTACGGCGGGCATCAACAAAACGTTCTTCTTGAAAATCTTCTCCGGCATCACGCAAACGCTTAGCGGCTCGGCGGCCTGCCTTGTCGCCCAACAAACGCACCAACATGGTGTCGCCTTCTGGCAGCCGGCGAGGTGCTTCAGGCAAGGGGTCGCGTTTAACCACCACTGTCCTATGGGGTCGGCGAATTGGTTTCTTTATTTTAGAAACAGCAGTCTCTGCTTCTTCTTTTACCCGATCCCAGTTCGGGTTTTCTTCTTCTTCATCTTTTTTGGGACGCCGGTTAGCGGTGCGTTCTTTACGCTCTGGGCTATCTTCGTCTTCCGCTCGTTCTAACCAACCGGCTCCGCGTCGAGCAACTCCGCCCCAAGACTTAGGACCAGTTTTATACGGTTCACGCACCCGGCGGCGGTCTTCTCTCGGTTCGCTTTCCCGTTCGGTGCGTCGACGGTTTACCGCGCTTCGCCCAGCATCACGGTCGTTATCACGGCCGCCACCTGAACGATTTCGGTCATCAGAACGACCCCGATTATCAGAGCGGCCATCACGTGACGAACGGTCGTTACCGCGACTGCCACCCTTGCCGCCGGAGCGACGATCATCAGAACGACCAGAACGGTCAGAGGAAGAAGACATAGGTCGTAAATCTACCGCGTCGAAGAAGCACTGCGACTACTCTGGTCAGGTGTCACCGCCCAACCCATGCCCTCCCCCTCCGCCAAACACCGTCACGTGGGGTCTGACCCCACGTGACTGCGGTGGGAAACGCAAAGGCGCTATAACGCGAACTAGCAGGACCCGAGGGCCCTGCTAGTTGCTTTAGATTAATCCGGCGACGTCCTACTCTCCCAGGGTTTCTCAACCCAAGTACCATCGGCGCTGGCGGGCTTAACTGCCGTGTTCGGAATGGGAACGGGTGTGTCCCCGCCGCCATCGCCACCGAAATCCTTTGTGCCCTCGCTGTCGAAACAACGAGAACTCGATCAATTTTCAATAGAGGTATCCCCTCTAAGTACTCCACAGCGAACACGAGCATCAACCTCGAAAGTTGATGTAATAACCAAGCCCTCGGCCGATTAGTACCGGTCGGCTGAACACATCACTGTGCTTACACCTCCGGCCTATCAACGTGGTGGTCTGCCACGGGCCTTACCCGGTTTCCCGGTGGGAGATCTTATCTTGAAACAGGCTTCCCACTTAGATGCTTTCAGCGGTTATCCCTTCCGTAGGTCGCCAACCAGCCATGCTCCTGGCGGAACAACTGGCACACGAGAGCTACGTCCATCCCGGTCCTCTCGTACTAGGGACAGCATTTCTCAAATCTCCTCCGGCTGCAGAGGATAGGGACCGAACTGTCTCACGACGTTCTAAACCCAGCTCGCGTACCGCTTTAATGGGCGAACAGCCCAA
>DUCC01000007.1:425-6801 GCA_012959995.1 Acidimicrobiia bacterium | reverse complement strand
TGAAGTTCAGTTTCGAGAAACCGACCGCCCGAAAGACCTCCATGTCGAAATGTGGCGGTCCGCAACCTGGCGAGGAGAGTTGAGTTTTCACGATCACGACGGGGTGGTTGAGCACGGGGCGTTTGTTGACAACTACCTCGCTTTGTATTTGATGCGCAGTGCCGCCAAATGGATACGCCAACCCCTGGGTCAATGGTTGATCAACCCGTGGCCCGATGACGAACCTCAAGAGTTTTCGTACCGTGTCACCGGCAACTGGCCCGACCAAAAATCCCAGCGATGGAACAATAATCACTAAAAGTGGCTGAATGACCACAAGTCGTGTCACAGCGGTGCTATACCAAAAGGTATGGCAAAAGGAAGTTTCTTATGACAGTTAAAGCGAGCACCAAGCCAGCCCTTCTTTTTGCTTTAATGCTGGTACTCGCTGGGTGCTCCTCTACGTCAAACGATGAACCCGCATTCGCTACGACCACCACCCAAGCAGAAAACACCACCACCACCGCCACCACTGTGGCGGCCTCAACGACCTCCACCGTGGCGCCCGAAGAGAGCGACGACGGGTGGAAAAAGGCCGACTACATCCCAGACCTTGAAGTCCCCGAAGGTATCGAAGGCCAGTGCATCACCCAAAAACCAGTATGGGTGGCCGATGCACCACCGGTTGCCCTAGACATGACCGAGCTTCGCACCATCTGCGACCTCTTCATCCCACGCAGCGAGACCTCAGTAACCGTTGAAGCTAACTACTACGGCAAATGGAATTGGGGCCCCAACCAGTACGGCCTCCCCAGCGAAGAAGTGCCGCGACTCATTGGTGAGTACCTCACCAGTATCAACAATTTCAATTTAACCGAAGCCAGTTATGCCGCTGGGTGCAATAAGAGTTGGTTCAGCCTCAATACCACCTATGACCCGAAGAACCATTTTCCCTACAGCCAGACCTACACCGTCGATATTTATTACCCATGTATGGCTAACCCTGGGCGTACGGTCGAGACCCTCAACTTTGCTGCAGAAAGCACTCACCAAATCACATTGGACGACGTGTTTGGCATAGATAAAGATTGGGAAGTAAGCCTTGGGGAAATTATTGCCGTTAGCGAACCAACCAATTGCATTAGAGAGCCATGGGTAAACGTTGGAAAACCTGAGCATCTCACCGACACAGCCTTCACCCTCACCCAAGACAACCTGATCGTCTACCAGTTTTCATTTGGGGTCTGCGGCGAAGAGGCCATCCCCGTGCCCTGGAGTTCGCTCACCCACTTGTTGGACCAAAGCAACGTGATCTGCGAAACCGTTGACCCCGCCGCTCTTGAACTGCCGGCCGGCAGCAACTGGGACGACCTTTCTCTGCGCCCCACTTACGGCGGTCTGTTGCTTATCCCGATGAGTTACCTCACCGACGCCTCCTTTGACTACGGCAATTGTGGGACAGGAGGGGCGCTTGTTGGCCCGCTAGATACACCATCCACCGCGTTCACCATCACCTGGCTCGACCCGGCCAACGACCGTAACCAAATACGCCACCAAGCCGCCCAAGTTAGTAGCGACTGGGCCATCATCAACGATGAGCAACGAGTTATTGACCCCACGGGAGTAATCGAACAAGCGCTCTTAGCTCTAGACCCAGACCTCACCGGCCAAAACGTACGCATTGTTCGCCGGGCCGCTTGCCGATTCGACTTCTACGCCACCACACTTGACGGGGTAACCACCGAAGGCAGTTGGGTGCCCCAGTGGGGCTCCGGCGAATGGGACGAAGCCGAAATGACCGGCTACACCATGCTCATGATCACCGGCCTCAACCAAGCAGTTACCGCCGAAGGCCAAGCCAGCAGTCGAAGCTTTGGCGGAGCCTCAATGGAATGGACCAACCCCGACGGGTTTTGGCGTCAGTTCTATGAAACCTCAGGGTTCTTTGGCCACCTTCGCCTCTATGGCGATGACATGGGCAACCGGATGTATTTCCCACCCATAGATGACGACTGCTTCGCCCTGTCTACAGCGGTATTAGACGGCGTAACTCGCTCAGTAGCCAACCGGCCTACTTCTGCCACCAGCCGAGAACCAGACTGCGCCCCCGGAGAAAACACCCAAGCCCGCACCATCACCTGGGGCCGGGTAAGGAGCGAAGGCGAGAGCGGCCTAGCCCCTCTCCAAGAACTGGTTTCTGACCGCTGTTACTGGGAGAACCGTGATGACTTCCAGCGCTACGAATGGCCCCAAGAAACCACCACCGTCACTAACACAGACATAACACCCCTCAACGGCATAATCATCGGGGTAAAAGAAACCGCAACTAACGACCAGTTCATTGTGGCCCATATTGGTGGCCCCCTCGACCCCGACGATGGCGGCCCAACAACCAGCCATTACTGCTGCGACACCCCATTCACCATAAATACCTACCAATGGGACAGCCAATGGGTGCTTGTTGACGACCCCGACGAAGCCAACCGCTTTACCTCAACCGAAAACCTTGCCCTCGCCCCAATATTGGCCGTCAACCCAAGCTTCGAAGGATGCGACCTCACCAAAACCCCGGAAGAGAGCGAAAATCTCAACTACACCGTCATTGGCGTAGAAATAAACTGCGAATTCGCCGTGCCCTCAACCGGGATTTGGTTTTCCGAAACCTTCAACTACCCCATAGTGGAAGGCACTGGAAACGACGAAGGCATCAACAACGACACCCGAGCCTTCTTCGCCCGAGGGCTCTCTGACCAACTCAACGAAGTACTCATACATGAAGGATGGTTCGGGCACTACTGGTTCAACGAACATTTCAAAGTGGTCTATCAAGACAACAATTCGTTCAGTCTTTCACGATCAACCAGTTACAACACCGGCGGGACTGGCAGTCCCTCCGTTAACGAGGTGGCAACATACGAAGTGTCCACCGGCCAAAAGGTCGAAATTGAGGACCTCTTCATCCCTGGGGTGGACTGGCGGACAGAGTTTGAAACATCCGCCGAAGCCACCGAAGAACACAGCTGCCCCTGGGGGCATGAAGAAGTGCTGTCAGCCCAACATGCGTTCTGGCCCACCGACCAAGGGCTGCTATCAGGAATATTTTATAAGACCCATATAGATTGTCAGTTTGTAAGCTTCCTCGCCCCCTGGGGCGACCTCGCCGAGGTTATTGACCCCAGCGGCCCCGCCAGTCACTTCTTAGCGGAGTAACGGTGAAGGTAAACGGTTACCTCATCGAGTCCCGTGCAGAACTTCAAGTTGCCGACCTTTCTGGCGCCTAACAGAAAAACTGTGTTAGTAAATAGGCGACCCCTTGAAAGGACAGTTCCATGAAATGGCTCAAAGGCCCGTTTAGCAAATACGCCGAGTTCTCTGGGCGGGCTTCCCGCCAGGAATATTGGATGTGGATTCTGTCTTATCTGGTGGTGTACCTCGTGCTGGCCATACTCAGTGCCATAGAGCCTCTATTGGGTGTGCCTCTCTTTCTTTTTATTCTCGCATCGTTGATCCCAAGCCTCGCGGTGTTCGTCCGCCGGTTACACGACACCAATCGAAGCGGCTGGTGGTGGCTGATTTCATTTGTGCCAATGATCGGCGGAATCGTGTTGCTGGTTTTTCTGGCCAGCGACAGTACCACCGGCGACAACGACTACGGCCCAGCCCCGCAATAAACAGATTTGTTCGCTCCTAACCTCACTACTTGAACTCACCCCACCCCATGTCACGAGTGGGGAAGCGATGGTTTAGGGTAAAGCCATGACCATTAGCGATTATCAGACAGCATTAGTAACCGGTGCGTCGGCGGGGATCGGGGCCGCCGTAGTGCGTGACCTCACGGCACGCGGACTTACCGTGCATGCCTTCGCTCGACGCCTCGAGCGGCTCAACGACCTAGCCGCCGAAACAGGCTGCATCCCCCACCAACTCGATGTACGCGACACCGCCACCATGACCGAGATCTTTGATGAAATTGGTGCTGATGTTTTAGTAAACAACGCCGGCGTAGGCCGAGCCATCGACTCCACGGTCACCGCCGACCCCGCTGACCTGGACCAAACCATCGACACCAACGTCACCGCGGTTCTCCAAGCCACCCGCGCCGCCTTGCCGGCCATGATGGCCGCCGGCCGCGGCCATATCATCAACATCGGTTCAGTAGCCGGCCTCTACCCGTTGTCCTCAGCGGTTTACGGTGCCTCAAAAGGGGCCATTCACTTTATGTCCACCAACCTGCGCCTCGAACTGGTCGGCACCGGTATTCGGGTCACCGAAATATGCCCCGGCCGGGTAGCCACCGAGTTTTACGACGCGGCCATAGACGACGAAAACCTGCGCCACCAGCTTAAAGAAACCGGCATCACCGAAATCACCAGCGCCGACGTGGCCGCCTCTATCACCTACGCCCTTGATGCTCCCTGGTACGTCAACGTGGCCCGGGTGGAGCTTCAACCCACCGAACAAACCTACGGCGGCGTTAACTTCGACCCCATCGAGCCACCCTCATGAGCCAATCACTAGCCGGCCGCATCGCCGTAATCACCGGAGGAGCCTCCGGCATGGGGGCCGCCACCGTACGCGAGTTCGTAGCCGCCGGCGCCACCGTCACGCTGATTGACCGCAACGCCGAAGGTGCCCAACAAGTAGCCGACGAAACCGGGGCCACCGCAATCATCGGCGACGTAAGCGACGCCGACTTTTGCCAAAAAACCATCGACCAGGTAGCGGCCACCCACGGACGACTCGATGTTTTGGTCAACTGCGCCGGCACCATCCACCGGGCCGCCGCCGTCGGCACCAGCGACGACGACTGGCGCCAAATAATGGCCGTCAACGTCGACGCCGTGTTCTACCTCTCACGCGCCGCGGTAAAACATATGGTCGCCCAAGGCGCCGGCTCAATCATCAATTTCGGTTCCATCTGGGGCGGCCGCGGCGCCGCTGGAGTGCTGGCCTACTGCGCCACCAAAGGCGCCGTACACCAAATAACCCGGGCCATGGCCCTCGACCACGCCGACCAAGGTATTCGTATCAACGCGGTGGCCCCCGGCGAAGTAGAAACCCCCATGATTTCCACGGGCCGTACCACCACCCCCAGTGCCGCCGACCTACAAGCCCTAGCCGACGCCACCATCCCCATCAAACGCCTCGCCCAACCCGAAGAAATAGCTCGCGTGGTGCGCTTTTTGGCCTCCGACGAAGCCAGCTACCTCACCGGAGCCATCATCCCGGTAGACGGCGGCTACACCGCCCAATAACTCAAGAACAAGCAGCGAAAGCCTCGGTCAACAACACCGACTGGGCTTCAGAAACCTGTGCATCGCCTCGATAGTTGGTATAGGGGTGCCCAAAATAGCCGGCTATTACATCGGCCAAAAGCTCCTCAGGGTTGGTGCCCGCAAACTGGGGTTCATCCATCAAGGCATAAAGCCGAGTCTGATACGACGTGCCCTGCGGGTCGTAGCAAACATCAAGCACCTGCATTGAATAAGCATGGGCCACCTCGTGGAGAGCCACATAAGCCAAGCCCGGCCCGGCCGCCGTGGAGTTGGTGATCCAAATAGAATTAGCCCACGGGTTACCGGGGGAGCCGTCGGCATACCAGCCCCACTCGTCGTACACGTTGACCGAACAATCATCCGGCAAATCAAAATGAGCCGCCCCGGGCCAGCAACCATTAACAATTTGCACACCAACTAAACCAGACAACAACACCGACGGGACACCAGTTACTGCCGCAACCACGGCGGCTTGGTAGTCGCCGGTGTAGCCCGGCCAACACGCCATTTCCTGGCATTCGAGTTCGAGTTCTGGCGCATCAGGGTCAACCTCGGGCACCACCACCGGGGGAGGAGGCACCGGCGGCACCCCGGCCGTAGACAACCCCTCAACTTCTAAAAAACGTAGATGCGCGGCCCGGGTTTGCGGCCCGTACCAGCCATCAACGGTCACCTGCAATAACTGCTGCAAGAGGTAAGTCTCGTCGCTATGGCCCCAGCGGTAGTTGGCGGTCAACACCGCCACAGGATCAAACGGTTCCTCCGTAGTGGTAGTGGGCGTTGCCGTAGTAGTCGGCGGCACAGTTGAAGTGGTGGGCGTTGCCGTAGTAGTTGGCGGCACAGTTGAAGTGGTGGGCGCTGCCGTAGTAGTTGGCATGGCCACCATACGCGGCGCCGGGGTCGGGGCGGGTGGCAAAACGTCTTCTACCAAAGCACAACTGGCGCTCAACAAGAGCACGGTAAAAAGGCTCCCACCAAGGGCCCAAAAGCGAGGCGAATTCCTCATGGCCACAATTTAGATTAGTCAAGCCACAAAAAGGCGTCGCCCCTAAGTCAGCGGGCCACAGGCTTCGTTAACCCCAGCCAAAAAGCCGTCGCAACCCAGCAAGGCTTCTGCCTCG
>DUCC01000007.1:0-282 GCA_012959995.1 Acidimicrobiia bacterium | reverse complement strand
CGGCCAAAATGCGCCGCAAGTTGTCTACCACCTTGCGCAATTTGCGCACCGCCCCCCAGGCCATCGACACATGGTCTTCTTGCATGCCCGAGGTAGGCAGCGAATCCACGCTGGCCGGGGTACATAGGCGCTTGTTTTCGGCACACATAGCGGCCACCGTGTAGTGGCTAATCATCAAACCCGAATCCACCCCCGGGTCGTCAGCCAAAAAGGCCGGCAAGCCGTGCGAACGAGTTTTGTCTAAAAGTCGATCAATGCGGCGTTCAGCAATGGCCCCCACTT
>DUCC01000006.1 GCA_012959995.1 Acidimicrobiia bacterium | reverse complement strand
TCGGGGTCGCTGAGCTCTGACCCGCAATTCAGGCAGGCCACCCCGACAAAGGCTTCAACGGTTGCTGGTTTGCGCTGGCGCTTGCGAAAGAGTCCCATGCCTTATTTCTACTCCATGGGTGTGACAGAGGTGGCTGTCACACCCCGAGCGTACTCTTAAGACCTACGCAAGTAATTGGTTGTTGCGTGGCAGCCAAGGAGGCTCAAATGAACAGTAATGACACTTCTCTAGAAAATGATCGGATGAAGTCCTACAAAGTGGCGGCTGACATCAGTAAGAGCCGCATGGCGAAGGAAGCACCTTTGTCTGCTGCTGCTTTAGAAGAGATTGAAGCCTCAGACATTGTCGTGGTCCGAGATATTTATGATCATGTTGAGCAAGTCCTTGAAGCACTTCAGGTGCCTTTTCAGTTAGTTCGGATTGATCAATTTGATAGTGTCACTCTTCGCCCAGAGCAACTGTTGATCATTAACTGCCCCGGCAACATTTCACAGTTAGCAATAGAAAATGTTCGCAAGTTTGTGTCTGATGGGGGTTCGCTGTTCACCACGGATTGGGCTCTTCGGAATGTGGTGGAACCCGCTTTCCCTAAGATTATTGAGTACAACAATAAAGCCACTGGTGATGATGTAGTACGCATTGAGATAGTTGACCCCACCAGCCCGTATTTGTCTGGCGTGCTGGATGACGAGGACGACCCTCAGTGGTGGTTGGAGGGCTCGTCTTACCCCATTCGTATTCTTGATACAGAACGGGTCAAGGTGCTTATCCAGTCAAAGGAGTTGGGCACAAAATATGGTGAAGAACCAGTGGCGGTTGTGTTTTCATATGGCAAGGGCGAGGTGTTTCACATGATTTCGCATTACTACTTGCAGCGCACAGAGTTTCGTAGCGATCGCCATCAGTCTGCCGCTGCTTCTTATGCTGACGAAAAGGGTGTTGAGGTCAGTTACGAAACATCGTTGCTTATGACCGACCTCAAACTTGGTGATGTGGAGTCTGCCGAGTCCTCAACTCGGTTTATTGCCAATATTTTGGCTGAAAAGAAGATGAAACAAGAGTAATGGTGTTTCCGAGCGGAGGTTAGTGCCTCCCCCTACAATCAATTACCCGGCAAAGGAGCCAACATGTATGACGATGACGATGACGAAGAATCTGCGTCCGAGGGTCAACTTTGCGACACTTGTATGACTTGGATGAGCCCCGGTGAAAACCCGTGTGCCCGTTGCGGCAACGAACGGTAAGAGGTCGATGTGTTAATTCTTCATACCAGTGATTGGCATCTTGGGCGGTCGTTTAAGAGCACCTCTCTTCTTGGTGACCAAAAAGCGTTTATAAATGAGTTGATTGAGGTGGTCAAAGGCCGGCGGGTTGATTTGGTGGTCATAGCGGGTGATATTTTTGACCGAGGGTTACCACCGGCTGAGGCCGTAGTTATATGGAATGATGCTTTAGCGCGCATTATCGAAACTGGCGCCCAAGTGGTGGCTATTGCCGGCAACCATGACCAGGGCGAACGCATTGAAATGAAGCCGGCGTTAACTAACCCGGCTGTGGTGGTGCGAGGTACTCGTGAAGCTTCGTTGGCCACCATGGAGTTTGACGATGGCCCACTAACTGTGGTGACGGTGCCATTTTTAGATCCGTTTATGGCTCGAGACCTTTCACAAGGCGAAGGGGCAGCGACGCACCAATCAGTAATTGAAGGTGCTTTGGCTGTGGTGGCCGATGAGGTAGCGAAAAGCGACCGTTCGTTGGTGGTGGCCCATACTTTCGTGACTGGTGGCCAAGAAAGCGAGTCAGAACGTTCGTTGCTGCAGGTGGGAGGCTCCGACCAGGTGGGCGCCCAAGTGTTTGATGGGTATTCCTATGCGGCATTGGGCCATTTGCATCGACCGCAAGAAGTAAATGGCCCCACGGTGGCCTATTCAGGCACCCCGTTGCCTTATTCATTTTCTGAGAATCACGCAAAGTCCATGCGTTTGGTCACTATGTCGGTCATCGGTGAGGTCACGGTTGAAACCGTGCCTATCAAGGCGGGTCGACCGGTGGTCACCATTAAAGGTTCCTTTGAAGAACTTTTAAAGGGCGACGAGTACACCGAGTATGAATCGCATTTCGTGCGAGCGCACTTAACCGATCCAACGACCCAACCGGGGGCGAGAGATAAACTTCGGGAGCGTTTCGCTCACATTTTGGAACTAAATTATCTCTTTTTTGATGACGGCTTGACCACCATTCTTGATTCCGAGGATTTCGAAAACAAGCCCGATGTGGTGGTGCGAACCTTTTGGGAAGATGTAACCGGCGAACCGGCTTCTCACCTAGAAGAGGACTTGTTAGATGCGGCCATCCGGGCTGGTTTCAATGATGGGGGGTCAGCATGAAACCTCTGAATCTAGTCATTAATGCTTTTGGCCCGTTTGCCGGCCGCCAAGAGGTAGATTTTTCGACGCTTGATGACTTGGGTCTATATTTAGTTGCTGGGGACACTGGGTCGGGGAAGACCTCAATTTTTGATGCCCTAGTGTTTGCTCTTTATGGCACGGTGCCGGGGGTACGGGGGAATGATTTGGCGGGAATCCGTTCTCATTTTGCCGACCCAGGGACCACCACCAAGGTGACGTTGGAGTTTGTTATTGGTGGTGACCGTTGGCGGGTAGAACGCATGCCTACCCAGGAACGCCTCAAGAAAAAAGGTGAAGGCACAACGAAGATAAATGCCAAGGCCACGTTGGAGCACTGGGATGGCGGCGCTTGGGATGAGGTAGCCAGCGGAAAAAACCCGGTCGATAAGCGTGTTGAAGAGTTGTTGGGCCTTGATGACAAACAATTTTCTCAGGTGGTGCTGCTCCCTCAAGGCGGGTTCCAAAAGGTGCTGTTGGCCAAAAAGGAAGATCGTGAAGGCTTGCTGCGTACCTTGTTTGCCAGTTTGGGTTATAAGAAAGCCGCTGATTACCTCAAAGAGGAAGCGACGCGTTTGCGTAGTGAAGCTAGTACGGCGAGAGCGGTGCGAGAAAAAGCAGAAGCCAGTGTGGCCGTTCAGTGGGCCGATGCTCTTCAGGGCCTCGCTGATTTGGGCGAAGAAACAGATTTGGTGTTTACCGAGTGGCCGGTAGTTCTCGATGAGAACGATGAGGGGTCTGCCATGCATGACATTTCCGGCCGAATGGGCCACTTGGAGGGAGCTAAAAATAGTATTGAAAAAGTATTGGGTTTAGCGGAGAAGAAATCGGAGACCGCAGAAAAAGCTCACCGTAAGTTAACCACGGAGGCTGAAAAGTTCACCCAAAAGGTTGAGTTAGAACTAAAACTGGCCGAGTTTGCTGCATCTGAAGAAAATGCGAAGCTTGATCAGAAACGCCATAAGGAAGGGGTAAAGGCCGCCCCGGTAGTTGAAGCACTCGACGAACTTAAACTGGCCACTCAAGGCTTGGTGTCGGCTCAGAACGCTAACCAGACTCAGGAACAAACTTTAGTGGCGGTGGGTTTGGCCAGTAAAGAGGTGCCCAAGGAAACCAAAGTTGCGCAAGGCCTTTCTCTTACCTGGGCAAGGCGGCAAGCCGAGTGCCAGACGGCGGCCGAGAATCTGGAGGCCGCGAATGATCTTCGACAAAACCACGAAGACCTATTAGGTGAAGTGGCGTCGGGCCTTGAAGAGGCAGAGGACCTTGAGCAAGGGTTAAAAGAGGCGGCGGCTGAAAGTAAGGATTTGCAAAAAGATTTGGCGGCGGCCGAGGATGCTCGCGCTGGGTTAGTTGAGATGCAGAAAGCGTCGCAGGCGGCGCAAGAAAAATTTAGCGATGCCGGCGCGCTGCTCACTGCTCAGGGCAAGGTGAAAAAGGCTGAAGTGTTCGCAGTTTCGGCAGCCAAAAAGTTGGCCAAAGCACAGAAATCGGCTACCCAGTGTCAAGAACAGCAACGTAAAAACTGGGCAGGCCACTTGGCGCAAGAAGCATTGGTAAATGGCGAGTCATGCCCAGTGTGCGGCGCTGAGGAACACCCTTCCCCAGCCCCTTTGGCTGATGGCGGCGCAGATGAGGCATTAGCCAAAGCAGAGAGCGATCAGCAAAGTGCGGCTACGGCTCAGGGGGCGGCACAGGCCAGTTTGCACGCTGCACAAGAGTTCCTAGTTGAGGCTAAGAAGAAGGTGAAAACCGGCAACCGGGAGCTCAGTGAGGTGGTGGTGGAGCTTGAGAATTCGGCTAATGAGGCCCAGGACCTACTTAATGAAGTTCAAGAGCTGGCCGATGGCTACCAGTCGCTCAAAGTCGAGGCTGATCGAGCAGAGGCCAGCAAGCGAGCAGACGAAAAGAAACAAACCGACGTTCTTGCTGAGGCGAAGAACCTACAGAGTTCGGCCAAACAAAAGGACACGGAAGCCACCAAGATGCAGAAAAAGGTTGATGATGCGGTGGGGCCGGGTGCTGACCCGGCGGCTCTAACTGATCAAGCGGCTGCCATCGGAGAGGCTTTGAGCGGGTTGTTAGACACGCTGCAGGCTCAACAAGTTGCTGAAGGTGAGCAGCGAGTCGGCCAGAAGACGGTTGATCAGGCGTTATCGGCATCGCCCTTTAAAAATAGTGACGGGGCCCGAGCAGCGTTCGTGCCGGGTGACAAACTGGCTGAATTAGGTGAAGCATTAGAAAGTCGGAGCCGGGCGCTGGCTCTCGCTGAGGGGCAGTTGGCGGGTCTCAAAGGAGCGCCTAAGGATTGCCCAGATATTGAGGCGGCCACGGTGCTGCTTGAACAGGCCAGAGAATATGTGGAGGGTTTGCAAAAGGCGTTCACCACCGTTGATGAACGGAAGCGTAGTTTTTCTCAGGCTGTTGACTCGGCAAAAGAAACTGCTGCCCAAGGCGCGGCCTTGCAAAAAGAGGCTGATTTGGTTGAGCGGGTAGATAAAACCTGTCGAGGCACGGGTGCAGGGTCGAACCGGTCGTTGGAGTCGTGGGTGTTGGCCCGGTTCTTGAAAGAGGTGGCGGTTGAGGCATCGGTGCGCTTGCGCAAGATGAGCAGTGGGCAGTATGGCTTTGTGGTGCGAACTACCGACGATGAGGGCAAGGCAGATCCATTGCGTATGGATATTGACGATCATTATTCTGGGACGACTCGCCAAGTGAGTTCGTTGTCGGGCGGTGAGCAGTTTATGGCCTCGTTGTCATTGGCATTAGGGTTGGCCGACACCGTGCAGCGCCGCAATGGTGGTCTACGCATTGAGTGTTTGTTTGTTGATGAGGGGTTTGGTTCTTTAGACCCCGCCACGCTTGATCTAGCGATTGACACTTTGGTGGGCTTACGAGATGAAGGCCGCACGGTGGGTTTAATTAGTCACGTTGAAGGGGTGAAGGGCCGCATTGATTTGGGCCTGGAGGTAAAGAAGTCAGACAATCAGGGTTCACGCATTGTGGTGCCCAAGCGTTGAAATATTCATCTACGAGGAGATAGTTCATGGGGTTGTTAATTCCAGAAGACATTCCGTTAGATACGTTGCCGTCATCGGAGCAACGGGTTATTCGTATGTTTCAAGAGGGTTTGCCTGATAGTTGGTTGATTATCCCTCGCCTCGAGGTAGTGAATCAGGGCAAAAATTATGAAGTTGATATTTTGTTGATCAACGAGTTGATGGGGATTTTTGCTGTTGAGGTAAAAGGTGGGCCGTTAGAGGTTCGCCAGGGTGAGTGGTACCGCCGTAGTGATATTATTTCTCTGTCGCCGCCCCGCCAAGCGCACGACATTTCGTTTGCTTTTCGTGACCAACTCCACAAGAGTTCACCCTTGTTGAAAAAGATTCATGTTCCTTTTGCGGTGGCCATGCCGGACATCCGTGGCTTGAGTGCTTTGGGCGATGGTTTGCCGGCGGGGGTACTTCGCGAGCAGTTGTTGATGGCCGATGATTTGCGTGCAGTTGACGGCCGGCCCTTGGAGGGCGCTTTTTGGGCGTTGTATGCCACTGATGTTCGCAATGCTCCACTTGCGGCCGACCAGATTGAGGCAGCGATGAATTTTTTGCGCCCTGATCAGGATTTTCGCTGGGATCCTCAAGCCCGAGCTAAGGAGGCTCGAACTACCTTGCGCCGTATTACTGATGGACAAACCCGGGCATTGGCTACTTTAGATTTGAATGAACGGGTGGTGGTTTCTGGCCCGGCGGGCAGTGGTAAGACTCGGTTGGCGGTGGCCTGGGTGGAACGTGCTTTGCTACGAGGCGAGCGCACATTGCTGACTTGTTTTAACGAACCGATGGCCGAGATGTTGGCGGAGGCTACTTCAGACAATGACCTATTGACGGTCGGTTCTGTGCAGAAAATGTTGATGAATTTAGAAGGTTTCCCTAAGTTGTCGGTGCCAGAGAGTATGTCCGGCAAGGAGGCCAGCGAATGGTGGTTGAACGCTCCGTTTGACCATATCGCCAAGCATCTGGATGAGGCCGTAATGCGTTTTGACACCATCGTGGTTGATGAGGCGCAAGACTTTGCCCCGCATTGGCTCGAAACGTTGGAGAGCCTTTTAGTTGATGAAGGCGCTGCCCGTCTGATGAAATTGGCTGACCCCCAACAAGAGGTGTTTGACCGTGGTTTTATTTTGGAAAATGCTGGCTCGGGGGTGGTGCGGGCGGACCTGTCTATGAATTGTCGTAATACGCATGCGGTGGCCCGGGTGGTGGCAAGGTTCGGTGGTGCAGAAGCGGCACCTGCTTCTCCTGATGGTCAACCGGTGGAGTTTTATGGTTGGTCTTCTGACGATCAGGCTGTTCTCGAGGTTGGTAATTTATTGGAGCGGTTGGTGGGTGAAGACCAGATTGATCCGGCCAATATTTTGGTGGTGACTGGGCACACCAGTGTGCGTGACAAAATTCGTGAGGGAGCTCCCGGTGGCTTTGTTTGTGACAAATGGGAGAAGCGAGCGGACGGAAACATTGTTTGTGAAACCATTCATCGCACCAAAGGCCTAGAGCGTGATGCGGTTATTTTGGTTACCACTGATGCTGATTTGCCCGACAATTTGCTTTATGTGGGCATGTCTCGAGCGATTTCGAAACTTATCATTGTGGGCCCCCCGGC
>DUCC01000005.1 GCA_012959995.1 Acidimicrobiia bacterium | reverse complement strand
CCGAATCAGGTCAGGAGGTACGCAACGCCGACCTGCTGGAGGCCTATCTGGGGAATGTGGGACTGGACGTTGAGCGCTTCGAGCCGACGCCCGGGCGGACCTCGCTGGTGGCCCGCATCGAGGGCTCCGATCCGTCGGCGCCCTCGCTCTGCCTGATGGGCCACACCGATGTGGTGCCGGTCAACCCCGACGGCTGGGACCGCGATCCCTTCGGCGGCGAGCTAGTAGACAACGAAATCTGGGGCCGAGGCGCCGTCGACATGCTCAACCTCACCGCCGGCCAAGCAGTAGCTTTTCGCACCCTGGCCAACCAAGGCTTCAAACCACGCGGTGACCTGATCTTTTTTGCGGTAGCCGACGAAGAATCAGGCAGCGCCCACGGAGCCCGCTGGATGGCCGACCACCACTACGCCGACATCAAAGCCGACTACGTGCTGACCGAAAACGGTGGCCTGCATTCCGGGCCCGATACCGCCCCCGCTATCAGCGTCAACGTGGCCGAAAAAGGCGTGGCCTGGCGGCGTTTAACGGTACGCGGCACCCCCGGTCACGGCTCCATGCCCTACCGCACCGACAACGCCCTAGTAAAAGCCGCCGCAGTCATCCAACGCCTCGCCGAATACCAGCCAGCGGCCCGTTTTCACGAACTCTGGCGAGCCAGAGTAGAAGCCATGGGCCTACCCGAAGAAGCTAAACAACAATTACTTAACGAAGACCAAGTTGACGAGTTTCTCGCCAACCTGCCCAGCGCCGCCACAGCCAGCCACCTGCACGCCTGCACCCACGCCACCTTCTCACCCAACGTGGGCCACGCCGCCGGAAAAACCAACGTCATCCCCGACCAAGTCAGCATCGAAGTAGACATCCGTACCCTGCCCGGCGACCTCTCGGTAGCCGACCACCTACGAGAAGCCTTAGGCGACCTAGCCGACCACGTAGAAACAGAGGTGCTCATCAACGACGCCTCATCGGCCAGCCGCATCGACACCCCCCTGTGGGAATCACTCAACCGGGCCATCAACAAACCGTTCCCCTCGGCCCGCCTCAACCCGCAATTCTCGGTGGGTTTCACCGATGCCCGGGTTTACCGAGAACACGGCGCCGTGGTTTACGGTGCCGGCTTACTTAGCCCAGCCATCGACGCCGGCGAATTCGGGCGGCGCTTCCACGGCCACAACGAACGCATCGACGTAGAATCACTGCGCCTCACCACCCAGATGTACCTCGATGTCTGTCAAGACTTACTGGGCTGACGCTGGTCGGCAGACACCACCACCCGGTGCATGACTCGACGCTGCGGTAAGTAGTCGTCAACGGCGTAATGTTGCGACCCGCGATTGTCCCAAAGAGCAATAGTGCCCGGCTGCCAGCGCAACCGAACATGAAATTGTGGCCGGTTAATAAAATCAAACAAAAAGGTCAACAAACGATGACTCTCAGGTCGGCTCATACCCAACACATGCACCGTGAACGTTTCGTTAACATTGACAAACGGTCGGCCAGTAACTGGATGATGGTCAATAATGGGGTGTGCAGCAGACCCCACCGAAGCCATGAGTTGGTCCACCTTCTCAGAGCCGCCCTCGGCAAACGCTTGGTTGCGAAACGAACCCAAATCGTGCACAGCAGAGAGGTCTTGGAGGTCTCGGCGTAACCCCGGCGGCAAAGCATCGTGAACCGCGAACAAACTGGCCCACAAAGTGTCACCTCCCACCGGTGGAATAACCACGCCCTGGAGCACCGAAGCAAAAGCAGAAGAGGGCTGAAAAGTTAAATCGGAATGCCACTCGGCGCTATCTGGTGGGTTATCGGGATGGGTATCCAAAACTATGACCGACGGGTGCCCCGGCAAAGAAGGATACGTATGGTGGGCCTCCACTACCGGGCCAAAATTGGCCGCAAAATCTGTCAACTCTTGTGCGGTCAAATTTTGTTCATGAAAGAAAAGCACATGGTGCTTCGTGAGTTCATGGTGCAAAGCATCAGCCAGTTCAGGTTTTAAAACACCGGTTAAATCGACGGCCGAGACCTCGGCACCAATAACCGGAGTGGATGGAGTGACCAACATGAGCAGAGGCTAGGTCAACGCCCAGAGCAAAAGCACCCCGGAGACCACCTTGACGGTGATCTGGTTGTCTACTACTTGGTTAGATAAACCACGCCCCGTGCCGGAAGGCAAAATTTCACCATGCAAAGGCCACCGCAGGCCAGTGGTTTGCACCCCGACCGCCGGGCCCCCCAGAGCCAACAAACTTAACGAAGAACCCTCAGGCAAGGTGCGGCAAAAATCTTGGTGCACCACCCACCCCGTGGCCCCTGCGACACGGATTTCAATGGCCAACCCGGCCCACCGTTGGGCAGCCAAAGCGAGCAAGTTGCCCAGCGCATGATCAGGGCGGCCACCTAAAGAGCCCACCGCGGTGATTGATAAAAAACCTCGGCGCTCGGCGGCCGCTAAAGCCAGTTCTAAATCTGTTTCATCCTTGTCCACCGGATGCTGTTCAATCTCGATCGCCGCCAACCGGCCAGACGCAGACACGGAATCTAAATCGCCCACCAGTAAATCTACCGAATAGCCCAAAGCCAACGCATGGTCGGCCCCCCGGTCGGCGGCAATAACAAAATCGGCCGGCGGCAGGGGAGCGGTAAGAGCCGGTGGCGGGCCACCCAAAAAAACTAAAGCGTGGTCAATCATGTTGTGCCCCTCACCTGCGCCGTCCAGCGGCCAGCTTTTTCACTGGGCGAAACATCCAAACCAAAACACCGGCCCAAATGCTCCTCGGTCAACACCTGGCCCAACACCCCCTGGCTAACCACCTGACCTTGACGCAACAACAAGCCGTGAGTAAACCCCGGCGGAATCTCCTCCACATGATGCGTAACCAAAACCATGGGCGGCGTCTCGGGTGCCTTAGCCAACGCAGCCAAAGTAGCCACCAGTTCCTCACGGCCCCTCAGGTCTAAACCCGCCGTGGGTTCATCAAGCAACAATAAATCCGGGTCCGTCATCAAAGTGCGAGCCAACAACACCCGTTGGCGTTCCCCCGAAGACAGCGTGCCAAACGAACGCTCCACCAAACCCCCGCAGCCCAACTGAGTTAACAATTCTTGGGCCCGCAAGCGGTCTGCGGCAGAATAACTATCCCACCAAGGTTCCAACGCTCCAAACAATGCCGTCATGACTACCTCAGTAGCAGAAAGCGTGGCCCGCAAATCTTGGGCCAAACTCGCCGAACTCAACCCCACCCGGCGACGCAAACCCCGCACATCTACCTCGCCCAAAGCGTGATCCAACACGGTCACCCGGCCACTCGATGGGTGCAAACGCAACGCAGCAATCTGCAACAACGTGCTTTTGCCCGAACCATTCGGCCCCAAAACTACCCAATGCTGCCCGGGCGCTACCTGCCAATCAACAGCATTTAGTACCGCCTGGCCGTTATAACAGCGACTCACCGCAGCAAAAGAAATTACCGGCTCAGTCATACCTCAAACCTTAGACGGCAAAACTCAAAGCAGGGACCGCAGCAACAAAGCCACGGCCGCCACCGCCGACAACACGTACACGCTGGTCGACACCCGCCCGGCATCAATACGCGAACGCAAAGGCCCCGACAAAGCCACCCCAGCCACCACAGCCGGAGCCAACCACAAAGCAGTCGCAAAATCTTGACCAGTGATTTGCCCCCCCATAGCCAAACCCACCACCGACATGGACGTGCCAATCAAAAAATACGGTGACATGGTGGCCCGAAAAGACGCCCCATCTAAATCATGCAAAGTCAAAGCCACCGGCGGGCCACCCACCCCTACGGTGGTAGCCATAAACCCACTCAACCCGCCGGCCCCCAACAAGAGTTTCTTGCTGCGCTGCGGCGCCAAACCGCTGACCTTCAGCCCCACGGCCAACAGCAACAACACCCCAAACAAAACCCCCAAACGGTCACCCGAAAAAGCCTGCAAAGCCACCACGCCCAACACCACCCCCGGCAACCGCCCCAACAACGTCCACGTCAAAATAGGTTTCTCAACGTGACCACGCTCTCGCCAAGTCATCAAACCGTTAAGTACCGGGCTCACCAACAACACCGGCACCGGCACCAAAGACGGGTTAATCAAAGCCAACAACGGCACGGCAAACAAGTTGGCGCCAAAACCCACCGCCCCCTGCAAAGCACAAGCAATCAAGTAAACGGCCATGGCTAAACCGGTTTCCCAAACAGACATGCCTGCAGGGTATTAAAAAATCTGCCGCAATGGTCAACCCGCAGACGGCTAACATAAACAACCTGATGGGAACTCTGCCGGGTCTGCTAATAATGGCCTTGCTTTTGGCGGTCAACGCCGCCTTCGTGGCCGCCGAATTTAGCCTCATCGCCTTAGACCGAGCAGCCATAGAAGCCCAAGCGGCCAACGGCAGCCGCCTGCACCGCCGACTGCTACGCAGCCTGACCCACCTGACCGAAACCATGTCGGGCTTTCAATTTGGCATCACCGTTTCGGCCCTCTTGCTGGGCTTCGTAGCCGAACCCACCGTGGCCCGTCTGCTAACCGGCCAAGATCACCCCACGGGCTTGAGCGTGGTTATGGCCATCGCCGTAGCGACGGCATTGCACCTAGTAATCGGCGAACAAGTACCCAAATACTTGGCCTTAGCCAGCCCAGAAAAAATAGCCCGCCGAACCGTGCCCCTTCTGGCCCCCTACAGCACTGTAGTGCGGCCCCTCGTGGCGGTACTCAACCACGCAGCCAACGCAATACTGCGACGATTTGGCGTAGTACCCCGCCACGAAATAAGCAACTCTCGTAGCGTCGACGAACTTGAGGACCTCATCACCGCCTCGGTGGCCGGCGGCCTCAACCCCGAAGAAGTAAAACGCCTAACCCGGTCACTGCACTTTGGCGACAAAACAGCCAGCGACGTACTGGTACCCCGCCCCGACATAGAAGCCCTCGCCGCCGACGCCTCGGTAGCCGATCTCATCGAACGCTCCCAAAAAACCGGTTACTCCAGGTTCCTAGTTTACGGCAACGACCTTGACGACGTGGTGGGCCTCGTGCACGTAAAAGGCATCTACCGCCTGCCGGTAACCCAGCGCGCTGACACGCCCATAAGCGAACTCATGCAAGAAGTGCAAGCGGTACCAGAAACCCGCAGCTTGGCCGAAATCATGGTTGACTTTCGCCAACACCAAACCCAAATGGCACTAGTCATAGACGAACACGGCGCCACCGCCGGCTTGCTCACCCTAGAAGACCTTTTAGAAGAAATACTGGGCGACATTAGCGACGAACACGATCAACAACTTCCGCTAGTGCGCCCCACCCCCAGCGGCGACCTGCTGGCTGCCGGGCGCCTCAACTTTGACGAGGTGTACGAAGCCACCGGGTTCACCGTGCCCGAAGGCCCCTATGAGACCCTGGCCGGCTTTGTGCTGACCCAACTCGGGCACCTGCCGCAACTCGGCGAAACCATAGAACACCAAGGTTGGTGTTTCGAAGTAATGGCCATGGAAGGCCGGCGCATCGCCCTCTTGCGGGTGGTGAAACCATGATCATCGCCTTGCTGATTTTGCTTATCGTTGCCAACGCCATTTTTGTGGCCGTGGAGTTTGCCTTAGTAGCAAGTCGCCCCGGACCGTTAGAAAAAGCCGCCCAACAAGGCTCACGAGGGGCCGCCTTGGCCTTAAAAGCTCGTCAAGACTTGCGGCCCCAACTCTCGGGTGCACAGTTAGGTATTACCGCCAGCAGCGTGGTGTTGGGCATCGTGGCCCAACCCTCGTTGGGGCGCCTATTCACCCCCATTTTTGAAGCACTCGACACCCCCCAACAATTCACCCAAGACATCAGTTGGCTCCTAGCCATGGGCACCGCGGCCATGGTGCAGATGCTGCTCGGCGAAATGGTTCCCAAAAACTTGGCCATCGCCGCCCCAGAACGCACCCTGCAGCGACTCATGCCCGTGCATCGACTCTTCGTGCGAGCATTCGGGCCCATCATTTGGGTACTGGACCACACCGCCGCCCTTTTGGTGCGCCCCTTCGGCTCGCCCCCGGTAGACGAAATCGAACACGCCTTAGGTGCCCCAGAACTCTCCGCCATATTCGCTGCCTCGCAAAACGAAGGAACCCTCGACGCTTTTGATCATGGACTGTTATCTGGATCCCTGGCGTTAGCGCAGCGGCCATCAAAGGAATCCATGGTTCCCGTGGCGGCCATGGTGGCCATAAGTCAGCAAGCCACCATCGCTGAGATAGAACAAATCATCGTGACTACCGGACACACCCGGTTTCCGGTTTACGCCCAAAACCGGCAAGACCTGGTGGGCATGGTCCACGCCAAAGAACTCTTAGCCTTTGGTCCCCAAGACCAAAACCAAGCGTTGCCCGCCTCGGCCGTACGACCGCTCATCACGGCAACCGAAACCACCACTCGCCAAGAAGCATTAGTGATCATGCGAAAAAACAAAACTCACCTGGTGGTGCTAGAAAACTCTGCCGGCCAACCCCAAGGCTTGATCACCATGGAAGACATCGTGCAAGAACTCATGGGGGAATAGCCCAAAAACGCCGCCCACGGCCCTTGCCCGCTGTGACCACTGCCCCCTTTGGGAATGAACCGCCGCGGCCCTTTTTTACCCCTTGGCGACTACCCTTAACAAAATGTTCCGTATTTCCGCTCTCTTTGTCGCGTTTGGGTTGCTCGCCGCCTGCACAGTGGCCGATGCCCAAGAAGCAGATCAAGCATGGGTCATGAACCCCCCAGAAGGCTTACAAATGGTAGTGGAAGCTGCGGTGACCGCAGGAAACGAAGCCACCGAAGTAGCGAGAGAGTTAACGGAAACCACGTCACCGGCAATAGCCCAGATCGAAGCCCTCAACCGGCAAGCAACGCAAACCAGCCAACTAAGCGAAATGTTGGGCGACACCATTGGTCAAGGGCTCTTGAACCTCCGAGAACTCCAAAAAGAACAAGAAGCAATATTGGCGGCCCTTACCGATGAGCAACGTCGAGAACTAGAAACCCGAGCACTGGCCGAAGCAAGCCAAGCCGCCGTTAACCGCCACGTCGGGTCAACCACCTGGGTGTGTTTGGTAGCCGGCGAAATGCAGTACCGAGACTCGTGGGGAGAACCCCGTTCGGGCGGGAGAACCCACGAAGGAATCGACATCATGGCACGATGGGGAACTCCCATGGTGGCTCCCAAAGCCGGTGAACTGACCTTTCGCTACGACCCCATCGGGGGAAAATCATTTTACCTCACCACCATCGAAGGCGATGTTTGGTTCGGCACCCACCTCAGCAGTTACGCAACCAGCGGCTGGGTAGAAGCTGGCACGGTTATTGGCTACATCGGCCGCTCTGGCAACGCTGTAGGCAACCATGTGCATTTCGAATACCGGCCCGGCGGTAACTCCAAGAACGCTGTGAACCCGTTTCCCATTGTGGAAGCGCACTGTGAGAACGGCCGGTCAGCGCCCCGCTCACAAGAACCCGCTGAATAACCCCAGTTTTCTGGCTAAACACCCATGGCGTGAAAACCGCCATCTACGTGGATCATTTCGCCCGTGGTGGCCGGAAACCAGTCGGAAAGCAAAGCCACGCAAGTGCGAGCCACCGGTTCGGGGTCGTTGACATCCCAACCCAAGGGTGCTCGATCAGACCAAGCATCTTCAAAAGCCGCAAAGCCAGGAATACTCTTGGCAGCCATAGTACGAATAGGGCCGGCGGCCACCATATTTACCCGAATATTGTCGGGGCCTAAGTTGCGGGCCAGGTAACGAGAAGCCGACTCTAAGGCAGCTTTGGCTACCCCCATCCAGTTGTAAGCCGGCCAAGCGACACGAGCATCGAAGTCCAAGCCAATGATGGACCCTCCGTCGGTCATCAACGGGGCTACTACTTCAGCCACCGTTTTCAAAGAGTATGCAGAAATTTCCATAGCCACCGCCACGTCGGCCCATTGGGCGGCCATAAAGTCGTCGCCCAAACACACCTCGGGGGCAAAACCGATGGCATGCAAAGCCCCATCTACCCGGCCCCATTTTTTCTCTAAATGCTCGCGCAGGGCCACTGCTTGTTCTGCCGAGGTGACATCAAATTCTAGAACTTCAGGTTCGGTAGGCAGTTTGCGGGCGGTGCGTTGGGTGAGGCGAAGGGCCCGGCCCGCACCGGTAAGAACAATTTCGGCGCCTTCTTCTTGTGCCAAACGGGCAATGGAAAAAGCCAGCGAAGCATCAGTAAGCACCCCGGTGATCAGTAACTTTTTGCCCTCAAGAATGCCCATGACGTTCCCTTCGAAAATTAAAGCCCATGCCGGGCGATGGATTTCCCAGACCCTATCGCCCCGCTTACCGCAGAGAGGGGAGCCATAGTCTACGCTGTTCTTATGATAATTGGATTATTGGGTGCCACTGGCCCCGCCGGAACCGCTTTAGCTGCCCGTTTAGCATCGGTGGGTCATGAAGTTTTGTTGGGTTCGCGGTCTCGGTATCGATCGTTGGAAGAACGAGACAAAATTGTTGAGCGCTGGCCCGATCATGATCTCCGTATCCAAGCCACCGATAATCAGGAAGCTGCCCAAGCCGAATTAGTGGCGATCACCACACCTTGGGATGCCGCTGCTTCTACTGCTTATTCGGTGGTTGAGCATTTGCACGGCAAGGTAGTGATTTGTATGTCCAACGCTTTGGCCTTGGTGCACGGGGAGTTTCAGCCTCTGGTGCCACCGCGCGGCTCGGTAGCGGCCAGCGTGCAGGTGGAGGTTCCTGATGCCTTTGTGGCCGCCACCTTGCAACATGTGCCAGCGACCGAAATCGGCAACCTTGCTGCCGATTTGGTGAGTGATGTACTGATTTGTTCGGATCATGAGCGGGCCACCGAAGCGGTTTGTCAATTGCTGAGTAAGTTTCCGGGCGTTCGGCCATTAGATGCCGGTGGGCTTTCTAATGCCATGGCCATTGAGGCTTTTACGGCAGTGCTGCTGCAACTCAACACCAAATATAAAACCCGAGTAGCGGTACGCTTCACAGGCATCGGTGACCAAAGCGACCAAAAATGATGACCGGGGTGCTGACCCCTTTGCGGCTTTACGACACGGCTCAACGAAAGGTGGTTGATTTTAACCCCAAGCCGGAGGTTACTTTTTACCTTTGTGGCATCACCCCTTACGATGCCACGCATCTTGGGCACGCCGCCACTTACGTTATTTATGATGTGTTAGAGCGCCGCCTGCAACAACGTGGGCACACCACTCGCCTGGTGCGCAACATCACCGATGTCGACGACGACATGTTGCGGGCCGCCCGCCGGCGAGGAGTGCACCATCTTGATTTGGCTTTTGGCGGAGTGCGCCAGTTTGATGTCGATATGGAAGCCTTAGGCAACTTGGCTCCTTGGCGGGAGCCGAGAGCCACCGGGGCTATCCCAGAAATTAGAGGCTTGATTCATAAACTCTTGGACAAACAAGCGGCCTATGTGGTGGACGGAACAGTTTTTTTTGATGTCTCGTCGGCACCTGATTTTGGAAAACTCAGTGGGTTGAGCAGTGACGCCATGGTGCGCATCGGTGCAGAACGAGGGGAGGAACCCGGCGACCCGCGTAAACGCAACCCTTTGGACTCAGTTTTGTGGGTTCCTTCTGGTGCAGATGAACCGGCTTGGGATGCCCCCTGGGGGAGGGGCCGCCCCGGTTGGCACGTGGAATGTTCGGCGCTGGCTTTACGGCATTTGGGTTCACCGGTGGACCTCCACGGGGGTGGCACCGACTTGATTTACCCGCACCATGAATGTTCGGCGGCTCAAGTTGAGGCAGCCACCGGTCAACCGTTAGCTGACCATTGGATGCACCAAGCCATGGTGGTCCATGAGGGTGAAAAAATGTCTAAGTCGTTAGGCAACCTCGTTTTTGTGGCTGACCTATTGCGTTGCCACGACCCGATGGCCCTTCGGCTTTTGTTGCTCTCCCACCATTACCGTCGTTCGTGGTCGTGGGACCCGCGACTGCTAACCACCGCAGATGACCGTTTGAAACGTTGGCGGGCTGCGAAAAACAATACGGAATCACCCACTCTTGTCGGGCAAATAGGGGCGTTGCTGGACGACGATCTCGATGCCCCCGGAGCGCTGGCGGTCATCGACCAAGCAGTTACTCAAGGGCAAGGGGCCAAGACAGCGGCGGCGTGTTTAGGGGTTGTGCTCTAATACAGCGGTGCGGGGCTGTCAGTTGGCTAACCTCAAGACATATGACTGATATTTGCATCACCTTGCCCGATGGTTCTGAACGCACCTTGCCCGATGGGGCTACGGCAGCCGACCTGGCGGCAGACATCGGCCCTGGTTTGGCCCGGGATGCCTTGATCGCCGTGGTAAACGGCGAAGAAAAAGATCTGGTGGCTCCGCTGGTTAACGGCGCCACCGTGGCCATCGTTACCCCGCCCAGCGACCAAGGTCTCCATACCTTGCGCCACTCCACCGCCCATGTGTTGGCCCAAGCGGTGCTTGAACTTTGGCCGGGCGCCACCTACGCCATCGGCCCGCCCATTGATCATGGTTTTTACTACGACTTTGAACTCCCTGAGGGGGGCACCTTTAGCCAAGAAGACTTAGCGGCCATTGATGCGAAAATGCGTGAAATCATGGCCGCTGATCAACCGTTTGAACGCGGCGAGGCCACCACTGACGAGGCACTGACCATCTTCGCCGACCACATATATAAGCGAGAAATTATTGAAAAAGTAACGGCTGGCGGCGGCGACGGTGAGTTGGCGGCCGAAACCGGAGCCGGTGGTACGGTCAGTTATTACCGCAATGGTGAGGGTTTTGTGGACTTGTGTTTAGGTCCTCATGTGCCTTCAACAGGCCGTCTGGGGCATTTTGCTTTACAAAAAGTTGCGGGCGCTTATTGGCGGGGCGACACCACCCGGCCCATGCTTCAACGCATTTACGGCACCGCGTGGGCCAATAAAAAAGACCTTAAACGCCATTTGCAAAACCTCATTGAAGCCGAAAAACGTGATCACCGCCGTCTGGCTGCCGAGTTAGATTTGGTGTCTTGGCCAGAGTCTCTTGGCCCTGGTTTGGCGGTGTGGCATCCCAAGGGCGCTTTGGTGCGCAAAATTATTGAGGACTACAGCCGAGAACGTCACGAAAAAGGCGGCTACGACTTTGTCTACAGCCCCCATATTGCCAAGTCGGTTTTGTGGGAAACCAGCGGCCACTTGGACTTCTACGCCGATGGCATGTACCCGCCGATGGAACTCGACGGTGCTTCTTACTACCCCAAGCCCATGAACTGCCCGTTCCATGTGGCTATTTTTGATAGCGGCCAGCGGAGTTACCGTGAGCTGCCAGTGCGCTTTTTTGAGCTGGGAGCGGTCTACCGCTACGAGTTGTCGGGAGCCATTCACGGCTTGTTGCGTAGCCGAGGATTTACCCAAGATGATTCACATATTTTTTGTACCCGTGAACAGGTAGCCGAAGAGTTGGCTTCTTTGTTGACCTTTACCTTGTCGGTATTGCGAGCCTTTGGGTTTGATGATTTTCAAGCCAAATTGTCGACCCGTCCACCGGAAAAATCGGTAGGCGAAGATGAGATGTGGGAAGAAGCCACTGATGGTTTGCGAGGCGCTTTAGAGGCCGCCGGTTTGGACTATGTGGTCGAAGAAGGCGGCGGAGCATTCTATGGCCCCAAGATCGATGTGGACGTCACCGATGCCATCGGTCGCCCATGGCAACTGTCGACCATTCAACTGGACTTCAACCTCCCGGAACGTTTTGAACTGGAATACGTTGGTTCAGATGGGGGACGTCACCGACCGGTGATGATCCACCGAGCACTTATGGGCTCCATTGAACGTTTCTTCGGTGTGTTGTTAGAGCACTACGCCGGGGCGTTTCCCACGTGGTTGGCGCCAGAACAGGTACGCATTTTGCCGGTAGCCGACGAACATCAGGCCTACGCCCAACAGTTGGTTGACCGTTTAACCGAAGACGGTTTTCGAGCGTCGATTGCCGAAGCTCGCGACCCCTTGGGTAAACGGGTGCGCGAAGCCAAGGTAGCGAAAACGCCGCACGTGTTGGTGGTGGGCGACGATGACGTAGCGCATGACACGGTGGGTGAAAATGCCCGCGGTACCAAAGAACCAGAACGCGACTTGGCGTTTGAAGAGTTTTGTGCTCGTTTGGCTACCGAGGTGGCGGAGCGCCAGTGAGTCGACTTGACCACCTTTGGGCAGGTTGGCGGCAGACCTATTTGGCCGGGGAGCAAGACCAGCGCGAGTTGCCAGATATTCCCGAGGGTGGCTCAATTTTTTCGGCCATAGAACGCAGCGGGTTACCCGACGAGGAAACCTTTGTGGTGGCTCGTGGTGATGCCTGTTTTGTTTTGCTTAATGCTTACCCCTACACCAGTGGGCACGCCATGGTGTTGCCCAAAAGAGTGGTGGGAACGTTGGCCGATTTGACCGACGAAGAGTACACCGAGTTGTGGCTCATGGTGCGGGACACGGTGACGGCACTTGAAGCGGCCTATATGTCGGGGGGCATCAACGTTGGTTTGAACCAGGGGCGTGCCGCGGGCGCCGGAGTGCCGGAACATTTGCATGTGCATTGTTTGCCTCGCTGGTCGGGCGACACGAATTTTTTGACTTCGGTGGCGGGGGCTCGGGTTTTGCCTGAAGCCTTGAACGACTCGTGGCAACGCCTGCGAGAACATTGGCCTGAATGAGAAAATCCCACCTTCTGCTGCTAGCGGTTTTGCTGGCCGGGGCGTGTGGAATAGACAACACAACGAGTACCACTGCGGTGGCGGTCACCTCCGAGGTGCCGCAGCCCACCACCTCGGCGACCACTTCGACTGTCGCTGGTTCGCTTGCTTGGAAAGGCTGCTGGGGGGTAGCGGAATGTGCTGATTTAACGGTGCTCATGGATTACGCAAACCCCAGTGGCGAGACGGTAAGCATTGCCGTGGTGCGTGTGGCTGCGGTGGAGGAACCCTATTTGGGGCCACTGTTTTTGAACCCGGGCGGGCCCGGTGGATCGGGTCTGGACATGGTGGGGGAGTTTGCTGACCTGTGGTCCATGGTGTTCCCTCAGTTTGATGTAGTGGGCTTTGACCCGCGTGGCGTTGGGGCCTCTTCGGCGGTTTTGTGCCCCACCGATTACGACACTGACGACAAGCAAGCATTTGATGCAGGCGATGATCTGTCGGCGTTATTTGTTGAACAGTTGGATTATGTAGAACAGTGTCAAGAACTCAGCGGCGAATTATTGCTTCATGTGGGGACAAATAATGCGGCGCGAGACATAGACGAAATGCGTATTGCTTTGGGGGTAGAGCAGATCACCTATTTGGGGTATTCCTACGGGACGCGTCTGGGGGCGGTGTATGCGGGGTTGTTTCCTGACCGGGTGCGAGCCATGGTGCTCGACGGCCCGTTGGACCCCGCTGAGCAGTTAACCAAGTTTTCCTCGGTGCAGGGAGATGGTTTTGAGTCAGCTTGGAGCCGTTTTGCTGCGGATTGCCGGGCTGATGCTGCGTGTGCGTTGAATGAATTTGGTGGCCCGGAGGCTGCTTTTTTTGCCGCAGATGCTTTGTTGGAGGAGCAAAACTTTTTGGTCGGTGAGGGGCGAGAGTTGTCTCGGGCGGAGTTTGTGTTTGGGGTGGGGGTGGCCTTGTATTCGCCGCAGAGCTGGCCCGACCTGGTTGAGGGCGTGGTGGAGGTTTTAGAGGAGCGGCAGGGAAACATTTTCCAGGGTTTAGTGGACGACATGATCGGCCGCCAGCCCGACGGCAGTTACGACAATTCAAATGCGGCCAACTTGTTGATCAATTGTGCTGATGACCCTGGGCGCCCCAGTCAAGAAGAAATAGTGGAAGCAAATGGTGCGTTGGCCAGCACGTTGCCGCATTTTGGGCCTGTTTTTCGCGGGACCACCGGTTGTTTTGGTGTTCCGGCGGCGGTTGACCCACTGCTCTCCATGCCGACTGATATGGCGGTTCCGGCTTTGGTTATCGCTATGGAAGGCGACCCAGCGACCCCGATGGCTTGGGCTGAGGGCTTGCGAGCGGCGGTGGGGGATGCCGTTTTGATTACCACCGATGGGGACGGCCATGGGGCGTTTTTGTCGAACAGTGAGTGTGTGACCGAAGTGGTGTTTGCTTATTTGTATTTGTTGGTGGTTCCGGTAGATGGTTGGTCGTGTGAGGAACCGGCGCTTTACGGCTAGTATTGAGATTCATTCTCATTTACGGTTTGGAAGGCAAGAAAATGGAATTCATCACTGACCCCTGGACTTGGTGGGTTTTGCCGTTTGTGGACAACGTATTTATGCAGCGGGCGCTGTGGGCCGGGCTTTTGGCTGTGCTGGCTACCTCAGTGGTGGGTACCTGGGTGGTGCTCCGGGGCTTAACGTTTTTGGGCGATGCTTTGGCCCATGGGGTGTTGCCCGGTATTGCCCTTGCCGTGGTGTTAGGTATTGACCCGGTGGTGGGGGCGTTGGTGGCGGCCCTCGTCATGGTGGCTGGGGTAGGCGGCGTACGTCGGCTTACCCCGTTGCCCGATGATGTTTCGGTGGGTTTATTGTTTGTGGGCATGCTGGCTTTGGCCGTGGTGATTATCTCCAGCGATGCCGGGTCAGATGCCGGAGACTTGCATCGGGTTCTTTTTGGTTCGGTTACCGGTATTCAAAGCGGCGACTTGTGGCGTCAAGTAGGGGCCGCGGCCCTGGCGGTGGGTGGCGTGGCGTTTTTTCACCGAGCTTTTTTGGTGGCTACCTTCGACGAAACGCAAGCTGAACTTTTAGGCCTTCGCCCGCAACGAGCCCACTTTGTTCTTATGGCCTTGGTGGCGATCTCGGTGGTGGCTTCTTTTCAGGCGGTAGGAGCTTTATTGGTCTTCGCTTTTTTGGTGGCTCCGCCCGCTACGGCCATGCTGGTGGTGCGTCGGGTGCCGGTGATTATGGCCACCGCAGTGGGGTTTGGGGCGGTCGCCGTGGTGGTGGGTGCCTTGATGAGCTTTCACCAAGGGGCAGCCGCTGGCGGTTCCATGGCTTTGATCGTGGTGCTGGAGTTTTTACTGGTGGCGGTAGTTAAAGCCGGCTGGAAAAAAACAAGATCCGTGGAGGCCTAACTGTTTTGCCAGGCGGCAACCAGGCCATCAATCAGTTCGGTTAAAACGTCGGCTAACGACTGGTGGGGTAGGGGGGCTACTGGCACCTCTACTAATTGAGCGCCGGTTTCTTCGGCCAACCGGTGGGCTTCTTCGAGGTGGGCATTTTCGGCCACCGCAATCACCGAAGTGCCCGTAGATTCCATTGTTGAAACCAATTGGGCAAGGCGGGCGGTGCTGGTCTCTTGGAGGGAACTGTTGCCGTCCACCATGGTGGCGGCCACGGTGATGTCGTAGCGGGCGGCCAGATGGCTTAAAAACTGGTGGTCGGTAACCAGAAGTCGCTGGGCTACCGGTATGACAGAAATGCGTTGGGCCAAGTCTGTGTCAAGGGCTGCGAGTTGCCGATCGGTTTCTTGTCGGCAAAGCGAAAGTTCAACGTCGGTCAGGTTGCCGTGGGTAATCAAAGCAGTTTCAATGCTCGGCAGGAGTGTGCGCACCAAGTTTGGGTCGAGCCAAAGGTGAGGGTCGCCGCTGGTCAGGTTTAGTGCAGTGGCCGCTTCGAAAACCGGCGTGGGGGTGGCGGCTAAGGCAGCACTCCAGCCGGCCTCTAGGCCCAAACCGTTACTAAAAATTATTTCAGCTTGATCAAGGGAAGACCGGTCAGCCAGCGAGGGGGCGTCGGCGTGATGGTCGGCCTGGGCGGAAATCAAAGAGGGGACGTCTGCTTGGCAGGCCACTGACGACACGACTTCTGCCCAAGCGGGGGTGGTGGCCAGTAGCGGGGCAGTGGTGATGCTTTGCGGACTGCATGAGCTGCTGACTAGCCACAGGGCGAGAAGAAAAAAGAAGGGGCGAGTCACCCTCTCAGCGTAGTGAGAATGATTCTCAATTACACCCGTATCTTCTTGAGTTCTAAGTACTGGTCAGCGGTAACGTGACCTCGTGAAAAAGCCCATCACCCCCAACGTATTGTTGCTGCTCGGAGCCGCCGGGTTTCTTTACCTAACCCGGTCAGACCTCCGTACGGCGGTGTTTTTGGCCGTGTTAGGAGGACTCACCTGGCTCATTAGCGTCGCTGCCGAACGGCGCCACCAAAAATAAGGTCACTCAATAACCGGAATCTGTGCCATGGCGGCAGCAACTTTTTCTTCTGGATAGTCATAGTCCACCAGTTCGCCGGCCAAGAACTTCTCGTAAGAAGACAAGTCAAGATGCCCATGGCCACACAAAGCAGTCAAGATGACCTTCTCCTCACCAGTTTCTTTGCAGCGCTTGGCTTCACGAATGGCCGCAGCAAGAGCGTGAGCGGGTTCCGGTGCCGGCACAATGCCTTCGGTGCGGGCAAACAACACGGCTGCTTCGAAGCACTCCGTTTGGTGGATAGCTTCCGCTTCTACCAGACCCTGATCATAAATGTGACTAACCAACGGGGCCATTCCGTGATAACGCAAACCACCAGCGTGAATAGGGTCGGGTACAAAAGTGTGGCCCAAGGTATGCATCTTGACCAACGGGGTGAGTTGCCCCGTATCGCCAAAGTCATATCGGTACTCGCCCTTAGTGAGCGACGGGCAAGAGGCTGGTTCGACACAACGAATAGTGGGGTTCATGCGCCCGGCGAGTTTTTCCCGCAAGAAAGGGAAGGACAAGCCACCAAAGTTTGACCCACCTCCGGTGCAGCCCACCAACACATCGGGCGTTTCGCCCACCTTGGCCAACTGCAACAAAGCCTCTTCACCAATAATTGTTTGATGCAACAACACGTGGTTCAAGACGCTACCTAAGGCATAACGGGTGTTCTCGTCCTGAACCGCCATCTCTACCGCTTCTGAAATAGCGATTCCCAAACTCCCCGGGCTATCCGGGTCGGCGGCCAAAATAGCTCGCCCGGCTTCGGTTAAATCTGAAGGGCTTGGGTGCAAGGTAGCGCCCCAAATTTCCATCATGGTTTTGCGATAAGGCTTCTGATCGTAAGAAGCCCGCACCTGCCAGACCTCGCACTCGATACCAAACTGCGCCGTGGCAAAAGCCATAGCGGAACCCCACTGACCAGCCCCGGTTTCGGTGGTGATCTTGGTGATGCCTTCTTTAGCGTTGTAATAAGCCTGCGGCACCGAGGTGTTTGTCTTGTGGGAACCAGCTGGGCTAACCCCTTCATATTTGAGGAAAATCTTGGCCGGAGTATCTAAGGCTTTTTCTAAACGGCGGGCCCGCAACAACGGGCTGGGACGCCATAAACGATAAATGTCCAACACCTCGCCAGGGATATCAATGTACGACTCGGCCGAAACCTCCTGTTCGATGAGACCCATAGCAAACAACGGGGCCAAGTCATCGGGGCCAATGGGCTCACGAGTACCGGGGTGCAGCGGCGGAGGCGGAGGAACCGGCAAGTCGGGGATGATGTTGTACCACTGGGTGGGCATTTCCGATTCGTCTAAAAGTACTTTCGAATAGTTGTCGTCCATGGCTGTTCCCTCCGTTGCTTATGTAAGGCACCCACTACAGCACAAAAACAGGCAGTACACCAGTGGTTGGTTAAAAGCGGCGGGCCACACACCAAGAGGCAGTGCCCGAATACGAGGCAACGGCCTGCCAGCGCCCCGGCAAAGCAGTTACTACATCTTCGGCCGGAAGATGAATCGGCGTGTCGCCAGAACGACTGTTGACCCAAACCAACGCCCCACCGGGGGCCAAACAACGATCAACCTCCGCAGGAAACAACAACATGTTCATGAGAACTAAAACATCGGCGGCGTCATCGGCAAAAGGCAACTGCTGAGCATCAGCACACACCCGCAAAGCCGCCTTTGGCGCACGAAAAAGCATTTCCGGCGAAAGATCCACCGTGGCCACCGTAGAAAAATGTTGTTGCAGAACTTGGGTGGCTATTCCGGTGCCGGCGCCTAGTTCCAAAGCGATGGTGCCCTGCACTTCGCCGCGACAAAGAGCATCCTCAAGAGGGATCATGCGCTCGGGGTTACTGCGGGTAGCCGCCCACTCTTCGGCGAGGCCATCAAAAACGCCGCGTACAGTGGCCCGCCGTTCCGCATCCCAAGTGTTGTCAAAAGCTACTTCTCGAGTAACCACCCGCATAGGGTGGTCTTGGCCGCTGTACTGATCAGAAATATCTACCGGGTGTACGGGGTCAAGATAAGTAACGGTCATGGCTTTAATGTTACTGCCACCCGTCTGGTAAAAAGAAATTAAGGAAAGTGTAAGATTTAGGGAAGGACAGGCTCGTAATAGTGACACTCACTAAGGAGAAATAATGAAAAACACACACAAAATGTCCGCACTAGTCTTTGGCTTTGCTCTTGTGCTGGGCGCCACGGGCTGTTCTGGTGACAAAACCACCACCGCTGAACCAGCGGTCACCACTACCACGACCAGCATTGCCGTAGCCACCACCACCACGACCACGACCACGCCAGCGGCCACTACCACAGAAATTCTTTCCACCACAACACTGGCAACCACCACGTCAGCCCCCGCGACCACAGTTACCACCACTACCGAAGCGACCGTAGCTCCTTGCGATGCTTCATGGACCACCGATGCAAAAGTAACTGCCGGTTGGCCAGGGTCTTCGGGTCTTTTTGCCGGCCCTCACGTGCAAGAAACCGCTCGCATCGGGGCCCATGACGGCTATGACCGGTGGGTGCTTGAATTCCGCGCTGACTCCACCCCTCCCGGCGGGTGGGCAATCTCTTGGAACGTCGGCCCCATCCTCGAAGACGGATCAGGTTTTGTGGCCGAAATTGACGGCACCGAGTTTCTTTCTATAAGAATGCTGGCTTCTAGCGGATGGGCACTTCCTGAAGCAGAGTGGTATGCCGGCCCCACCTCGCTCATGGGAGCAGACGTCGGTGCCAGCAACCTTGTTGAAGCAGCACTCATTGGAGACTTCGAAGGGTATTCCACCTGGGGAATCGGCGTCGACCACCAAGCTCCGTTCAACGTCTTCACCCTCAGTAACCCGGCCCGCTTAGTTATCGATATTTGCCACTAAGCGTTAGTTCAACGGTGGCTGCTGGCCTGCTGATTTCTTATAGACCAGCAAGTCGGTGCCGACCACCGTGGAGGGGTCACAACCAAGGAGTTGCACGTTGTCAAGCGACTGCCAGGCCACCCCGTCGGTGGAGGTGTAGTGGCGCATGCCGCTTGGCGTGCAAGTCAAAAGGCGAAACTGCCCTTCAAAATAAGAGAGGTCGGGTACTGCTCCGTCAACGGTTGCTTGCCAAGAAAAATCCCCATCGGCGCTGCCTAAATAAATTTCTGTGGCGGGGGTTTCTTCCATAGCCAAACCAACCGCTAGCCACCATTGGTCGTCCAAAATTACTAGTGAAGGGTCAAACCGGTCGGGGAGGTCAAGCAAGCCTCGATGGGTACTGAAATGCTGGCCGTCGGCAGAAAGCAGGTAACAAATAGGCCCCGGTGGCCCGTGGCGAAGAAAACCATCAAGCACGCTGAGGCCAATGGACCCACTAGCTAAGAGAACGACATCGGGGTCAACCATGCCGGCAAAGATCTCTCCATTGACCACGATGGAGCCCAAATCAGTAAAGCGCTCATCTTCAAGCGTCCCGTGGTGAATGGTGTGGTCGGCGGCCTGCACCCACCACAAATGCAAGACCCCATCAATCATGAGGCCATCGGGCACCGATGCTCCCTCGGCAACGAGACGTTCATCGCTTAAGGTTTTTCCATCAAAGGTGGCAATCCAAGTTTGTTCATTGTCTAAGACGTCAATGTGTTCGGGAGGGCCGTGGCCGGTGGCGCTACAAGGAGGAAGAGTGCTTGTGGTGGGTACGGCCGCCGTGGTTGTCGTGGTTGCCACAGTTGTTGAGGTACCGGTCAAGACTGTGGTGGTCGAAGCAGCAAGGCTGGTAGTCGATAAAACCGTGGCAGTAACGGGCTGAGTATCTGAAGTAACCGCCGGAGCGGTTGACGAGGCGGCGCAACCGCTCACAAAAAGCAACGAAAAGACAACGGCTAAGCGAAGAGGCATAGACAAAAGGTATCGCTTCCTTTAAGATGATGCCATGAAACTCCTACGAATCTTCACCTTATTTGTTGCAACATCACTTTTGGCTACCGCTTGTATGCGAATCAATGTGGAAATCGCTGTGGATGCTGAAGGCAACGGCACCATTGCTGGAACCATGTTGTATTCAGACAAACTCGCCGCCATGGCGGCCATGGAAGAAGGCGCCGACTTTGACTTCTGTGGAGAAATCCAAAGCGGCGAAGCCGACATGGATCCGGCCATGGATCTCCCCGCCGGCGCAACGGTTACCCCAGTAACTGAAGACGGCTGGTGCGGCATTGCTTTCACTGCAGATTTTGCCAACTTTGACCCCAGTGGGGTAGGAGACATGGACGGTGGTGGCTTTGTGGTTGATGGCGACACCATTTCTTTCAGCATGGACATGACAGACCCCGAAAGCGACGAAGACATGGAGATGGAAGAAATCACCATGATGCTAGAAATGTTTGACATCCCCGACCCAGAATTCACTATTGAAGTCACCTTGCCGGGCACAGTGCTTACCCATAACGCCGATTCGATCGATGGTTCCACCTTGCATTGGGATGTTGACCTCTTTGGTGAAGGGAAAACGCTTACCGCATCAGCAGATATGTCTGAAAAGAGCTCAAATACCAAGGTGATCGTCATCGTGGTGATTATCGCAGCCCTTTTGGCAGGATTAGTAGCCCGCCAACGCTCGGGTAGTGCGCTCACCACATCGGAAGAAACAGTTGAAACCGATGGGCCAGCCTCATCAGAAGAAGATGGACCAGTCGCATCGGAAGAAACAGTTGAAACGGATGGGCCAGACGAAACCCTTGAGTAGCCCACTCATTTTGGAAATAACAATATGACCGGCCGTTTCGATGCCTTCAGGCGACGCTTTCGCCCCCGCGGCCAAGGAACCATCTTCGTGCTTTCCGGTGGAGCTGTGCGCGGTGCGGCCCAGGTAGGCATGCTGCGAGCGGTGCTCGAACACGGCATTGTTCCAGATCAAGTGGTAGGGGTCTCCGCCGGCGCACTCAATGGTTTGGTGTTGGCCTCTGACCCTACGCTTGAGCGCTTGACTCTTCTTGAAAGAGTGTGGGCTCGGGCCGCCGAAAAGTCACCTATTCACGGCAGTGTGTTGCGGAACCTTGCGGCCATAATTCGTGGCCACCCCAGTTTTGATAACGGTGAACGTCTGCGGGAACTTATCGCTAACAACGTGCCGGTTGAGGACATTAGCCAGACGAAAATACCGTTCCATTTAGCCACGACAGCAGCCTCCACGGGGCGTCAAGTGTGGTGGCAAAAAGGCCCCTCGGTGGACCTACTCTGTGCTTCGGCAGCCATGCCAGGGGTGTTGCCCGCCGTGGAGTTATCCGACGGAGATCACCACCTCGATGGTGGGGTGGTGTCAAACATTCCTTTGCGGTACGCCATTTCGTTGCAGCCGGCACGGCTAGTGGTTTGCGATGTAGCGGCACCTTTTCTCCCGCCGGAAAAACAAACCGCATTATCGGTGATGATGACGGGGTTTCGGGCCGCTGCTGCTGAATTAACTCGTCAAGAGTGGCGAGATGTGCCCGCACATTGCTCGGTATTGCATTTAAAACTGCCGTTAGAAAACCCTGGTATCGACGATGACTTCAATGATGCCCCCAAGCTCATTGAATTTGGTTACACCTCGGCCCAAGAAACTTTGGCCCAACAAAAAGACTTTTAGATTAAAGAGCAGAAAACAAAAGGGCGAAAGATCTAGCCTCGGCGGCGGCGGCGCCTTCGGGCACCGTCGTTTTGGCGTGGCGGACTGGTTTTGCTGCCCACCGGTGGCTCAACATCAGGCACGGGTTTTTCCCCTTTGAGGACTGCTGAAATGTAAGCAATGTGTTCCGGGGTACTGCCACAACATGAGCCGATGAGCGTAATACCGGCCTCTCGCAGGCGATGAGCGTGGGCGGCCATAATCTCTGGCGTACCGTCGTAGTGCAGGTCGCTGCCCACCCAAACTGGTATGCCAGCGTTGCCTTTAGCAACCACCGGTAGTCCGCCGTTGGATTCTTTGATTTGCGCTACTGCGGCTTCGGTGTCGGCCAGGTTGGCGCCACAGTTAGCTCCCGTGGCACTCACCCTGAGTTCAGCTAAGCGGGTACCCATTTCGGCACCGGTAACCCCCATCATGGTGCGGCCCGCCGTGTCGTAACTCATGGTCACCACAATGGGCAAGTCAGAAACGCTTTGTGCGCCTTTTACCCCAGCTTCCATTTCTTCAAGCGAACTCAAGGTTTCAAGCCAAAGCAGGTCGGCGCCTCCAGCAGTGAGCGCTGCCGCTTGTTCGGCGAAACCCTCTTGGGCCTCTTGGGCGGTGAGTTCACCGAGAGGAAACAGAAGTTCACCGGTTGGGCCCATAGAGCCTGCTACCAACACCGTGCGTTCGACCTCGTCGGCGGCCAAGCGAGCGTTGGCGGTCGCCGCTTGATTAATTTCATCAACGCGGTCTTGTAACTTGTGGAGCTTCATACGAAAACGCGTGCCACCAAAAGTGTTGGTCAAAATAATGTCTGACCCAGCAGCCACATAAGCCCGGTGCACGGCCTGCACCGCTTCGGGGTTTTCTACATTCCAGAGTTCAGGCGAGTCCCCAGAGGTCAAACCGGCAGCAAAAAGCTCAGTGCCCATGGCGCCGTCAATGACGAGATAACCGTTGATTTCTAGTAGGTCGTTAAGTACGTTCATGCGATCAATCTATCGACGGCCGTCAAGAGAAAAGATCTATTCCTCGATGATGGTGACCGTGCCTGCAGTGCCGTCGACCTCCACCAAAGCCCCATTGGGGATTATGTCGGTAGCCCCTTCTAAGGCGACCACACAGGGGATAGCGAGTTCTCGAGACACGATGATGGCGTGGCTCAGTAGGGCGCCCACGTTTACCACGACCGCAGCAGCGGGCAAAAAGAGGGGAGTCCACGCCGGGTCGGTCAACGGAGCAACCAGTACTTCGCCGGGCTCTAAATCGAAAGCATCGGCGGGGTCCATCACAATGCGGGCTCGACCTCGTGCCACACCCTGGCTGCCGGCATTACCGGTTAACACGTCACCAGTTTTGGCCTGCGGCACGGCAGTTAACGCCGCTTGGGTGGCTTCGAGTTCCTCAAGAGAAGGTACTTCTTCTTGGCTGCTTAAGAAAAACGGCGGAGTAACAGCGGAGAAGCGATCAAAAAGAGCGCCACGTTCTTCGATTATCTTGGTAAAAGCGCCAGGGTTTTTTATGTAGTCGGCCAGTTCGGTGTAGGGGTTAAGCAAAGCCACCCGTACTGGGTCGGGGTTGCCTCCTCGTTCGGCCGCTCGCCGCACCAACTCTCGGTAGACCTGTTTGGCAGGCAAGTTGATGCGCACCGCACGGTCGCGGGTCGCTTCTCGGGCTTGAGACCAAAATGGCGAAGCTTTTAAGGCTTTGTCAAAGTTCATCTTGTCCATGAAGTTCAAGTGCGGACGCACCTTGGCGGCCGCTTCTTGGCGGCGAGTGTCATCGTCGGCCAATCGGCTGTCAGGAGAGAGGTCGTGGTCGGCTACCCGCATACGGTCTAAAGCCACCAAAGCCAATTCCGGGGTGTTTTCCCAGGTACGAGAAGAAAGCTCCCAATCGTTGGGGCCGCGATGCCCATGGTTTTCAACGAACTGGGCAAACTGCGCTAAAAAATCTTCGGCATCGGGTTGGCCGGCCAAACGGTCAAGTAGGCCCTCAACGCCTTGGCCGAACGCCGCGTTCACCGTAGGTTGTTGACGCACCGACTGAGCAATGCGATAAAGGTCATGCGAATACTGAGCGGAGTGCACCTCGCCGGAGGCCCCCAAAAGGTGGGTTGCTAAACCCGGTTCGCCGGCTGCCGCACACGCATCAATCAAGACGCCAGAGACAATGGAGGCAATGGCAGTGGATTGCATGTGGTTGCCAAAAGCGGGCAAAAAAGCTGCCGGAAAAGTCAATAGGTAATCCAAGAGTTCTTGGTCGGGGGCATCGAGCGATGGGCGGAGAGCAGCGTAAGCCTCGGCCCGAGAAAAACTGTCGGCCACGATGGGGGGAAGTTTTTTGGTTCCTAGCGCACCGAGCACCGTTTTAAGAATTCGCAACGAAGACCCGATGCTTTTGTCGCCCTTGCGAGGCTGGTAGGGGGGAGGGTTGCCTTCGCCGAAGAACGCCACATCAATAGCTTCTGCTGACGAACCAGGGGCGCGGACCCCCATCATGCGGAGGTAAGACAGGTTGAGGTATACGTAGCCACCGTAAAGGCCAATGATTACCGGGTCATCAGAAGAAAAGTCACCGGGGCTCATGATGCCCAAGGTTTGGTAGGCGCCGCGCCAACCTTTTTCGGCGGGGATAACCCCTAGTTGGTAACCCAACATGGTCACGACCTCGGGGAAAACCTCTCCTACGTTGCCGCGAGTATTAATAGGCCAGCGGGGGTCTACGTTGCCTTCGATGATCCATGGTGTGCTCATAATGGGTTCCTCCCCCTAGACGTGGCTCAGAACTTAGCCGTATTGAGTGCGGGATGTCACGTTGAATATTTTTATACGAAGTTGTTAGAACCTTGCTCTCCGGCACTCCTCTTTAGGTAAACCAACTACCCAAAGGAAAGAAAATGAAAGTAACCCGAAAGATTGCCCTCGTGGGCTTTGCCGCCGCCACCCTGTTGGGGGCGCTCGCTGCCCCAGCTTCTGCTGGCCATGACCGCCTCTCTCAACCAGACGGCCCAGCAAAAATTACTCAGCAACGAGGTGGCGGAAGAATCATTGCCCAACCACATTGGAGCCCCACCGCAGGAAGCAGCGTTGTGGTCACTACCGAAGATGCTGACGGCAACGAAACCGATGAGAGCATCGTGGATACAGGAACCTCAGTCAAAGAGGAAAACTGCCCCAAAAACGTAATTTGCTAACTGCCTCTTGCCAAAAGAGACACTTAGCGCGAAGATAAGTGCAGCTTGACGGCCGGGCGTAGGTACTCGACGGAAACTCGGGTCACGCCATAGGGGGCCGTTTGGCTCGGATACAACAAGAGTCCGGAAAAGGTTCGCTTCAAGTTGGAAGCGAACCTTTTCGCGTCACCCCCGTCATGTCGTCTCTGAGACCACATGACGAGGGTGAGCCGTGACGCGAAAAAGCCCCGGCCGAAGCCAGGGCTTTTCGTTGTCGTTAGACGGTTAGAAAATCAGACCTTGCGAACCTCGAGGGCTTCAGGACCTTTACGACCTTCACCAACTTCGAATTCAACGGTTTGACCTTCATCAAGGCTGCGGTAACCCGAGCCATCAATGTTGGAGTAGTGAACGAATACATCTTCACCATCGTCAACGGAAATGAATCCGTATCCTTTTTCAGCATTAAAAAATTTAACAGTGCCACGAGGCATGGTATTTACTCTCTTTGTTTTATTAGTCACCGAGCCGTGGTTGGCACGATAAGAGGAGTCTACGCTGGAACTTGGCGAGAACCGGTCACCCGAGGTGCCTCGGGCTTCATTCTCGGCTTGCAAGTGAGCGCGCCGGGCCTTGCGATTAGGGCCATTTGGGCCAGTTGCGGCCTCATGGCGATCTTTGCGTCGGCTTGGAGTTTTTGGTGAACCTTGTTCCTGGTAGGTCTTTTGGTGGCGATCCTGAGTGCGGTCACCATGTTTGCGACGAGAGCGAGTTGATGGCTCTGGGCGCTCTTCTTTGCGGTTCTTCTTGCCATAAGAAGGAGAATCTTCTCCTGCGTCTTTTTTATATGACGAAGTCTTCTTGGCCGGAATCTCTTTGCGGTTGGGCTCGGGTACGAACTCCACCAAAGCCACGGCATCAGGTGCAGTAAACGGTTCGTCAAGGCCGATCTTGCGTTGCATGCGCTTGAGGTCTTTGACCTGTTCAGGCAACAATAACGAAATCACCACGCCACTTTCGCCGGCCCGAGCGGTACGGCCCGAACGGTGAACGTAAGCTTTGTGATCTTCTGGGGGGTCAAAGTGGATAACTGCAGCCACGCCGTCAACGTGAATGCCGCGAGCAGCCACATCGGTAGCTACCAAAGCATGAACCCGCCCACGGGAGAATTCGCTTAAGGCACGGGTGCGCTGCGCCTGGCTACGGCCACCATGAATGGCTGCCGTTTTGATTCCCTCTTTTTCGAGTTGTTTGGCTAAACGATCTGAGCCATGCCGGGTGCGGCAAAAAATAATGGCTGGCCAAGCCGCATTTAAGGCCTCGACGGTTGCACCTATACGGTCGTTACGGCCAACCTTCCAGAAAACGTGATGAGCGACTGTGATATCTGGGGATTCCTCGCCCACTTCATGGCGAACCGGGTCGGTTAGGTAATCCCGGGTCAGTTTGGCCACATCGCCGTCCAAAGTAGCTGAGAACAAAACAGTTTGACGTTCGTCTTGTGTCTGGTCGAGTAAACGGCGCACGGAAGGCATAAAGCCCATGTCGGCCATGCGGTCTGCTTCATCAAGCACCACGTGGTTAACTTCGGAGAGGTTTACGGAACCCTGTTCGATGAGGTCTTCTAAACGACCAGGGCAAGCCACCAAAATGTCAATGCCGTTGCGGAGCGCTTTGAGTTGGGGGCCATAACCGACGCCGCCATAAATGACTCCGATACTGGTTTTGCCTGAAAAGGTGCGAAGTTCGGTAGAAATTTGTTCAGCCAACTCGCGAGTAGGTGCCAAAATTAAGGCACGAGGATGGCGAGAACGGGCTTTACCTACCTGGGCTACCAGGGGGATGCCGAACGCTAAGGTTTTACCAGAACCGGTGGGGGCACGGCCACAAACATCGCGGCGAGCCAAAAGGTCGGCGATGGTAGCTGTTTGAATTTCGAACGGCTCGGTGATACCGCGGCGTTCGAGAGCTTCGCAAATAGTGGCAGGTACGCCAAGATCAGAAAAAGTAGTGGACATAATGTATTGCTCCTGGCCCGCGTTCGGCGGACAGTAAGGGTTCGCGTTGCCGCAGAAAGTTTTCTGCGGTCAGTTTTCGTTTTGTTGGTTCACTCTGACTGGAAGAACCAACGCCCGTCTGCGAACCCACCGGCAATATTGCTACCGGAGCAAAGACAAGGGTAGCCAGCAATGCCTCGGTTTGCGCTCTGATGTGGCGACTGTCACGGAGAGCGTTGGAGGAACCGTTTTCCTAATTTGATGATTGGGTCTTCGAAAAGGTAGTGACTAAGGGCTGCTGCAGCAGTAGAACCGACAAAAGCAATGGCCAGCAAAACAAAAATATTACCGCTCAGTTCGGGCCACTGAAGCCACCGGTGTGCCAAAGTGAGAAACGCTTGGTGCCAGAGGTAAATCCCGTAAGAAGAAATGCCGAGAAAAACTAAGGGGCGGCTAGACAGTATTTTAAGTCCCCAAGAAGATGATTCTTCTGAGAAGACAACCGGCACCAGCAAGGTGACTCCAATGAATAGATAAATGGTTTGACGCTGTAGATCGACCACGATGTTGTTATGCCAAAACCCGGTCACGAACTCGCTGTTCAAACCTAATTGAGTAGAAACGATCCAGAGCAATACAACGGTGCCTCCCCACCACATCCACGGGTAGCGAGCAGCGGCCGCGATTTTGGCCTTTACCTGAGGGTTTTTGTCAGCCCAAACAGAAAGCACCGATAAGGCCATACCTGCGGCAAAAGTATCGAGATAGGAGGTGGTCCATAAATTGGCCGTTCCGCCCCACCACAATCCCTCCTGAGGAGCAAGGTTGGCCATGAAAAGACGGAAAGTAAAACTTAATCCAGCCAGCCCGAGGCACATGAAAAACAAGCGATGCACGCGCTGGTTGATGGTTTTGCCGCGGTTAAGCCTTCCACTGACCAAAGCAATCAAAGGGAGGAGAAGATAGAAGCCAAGTTCGGTTGCCAGGCTCCACGACTGAGTTATTCCTGTAAGCGCTAAATCTGGGTGATAAATGTGCACTAAAAATGCCGAGAAAAAAAGGCCACTAATCCCGCCCACCACCACCACGTTAAAAGCCAGTTGTCCGAAGAGAGCTAACCAATACCCAGGAAAAACACGAAGAACCCGGCGGATCCAAAATGCCCCGGTGGAAGGTGCGTTGCTGTCGTTGAGTTGTGCAACAACAAAAGGGCGAAAGAGAAGGAAACCAGAAAGTACAAAGAAAAGAGAAACGCCGAGATCAAGCCGTGAAAGAAAGAGGCCAGTTGTTGCGTAACGAAAAGTAACCCCGCTGGAAAACCCCGCATGGTGAACAACGATTAACAAAGCAGCTATGGCTCGTAACCCGTTAAGCCCAACAAACCATCGGGTGGGGGAGGCAGTGGCTGTCATAGCGTGGGCTTTGGTTGGCCAGGTTTATTTAGCAAAGATTTACCCGCTTTAGTAAGCGGGGTTTCGACAAAGCGGTGACTCAAACCTGCGGCGCCAATGGATCCCAAAACCCCGAAGGTCAAGATGACCCAGAAACTGCCCGTTAGCTCAGGCCAATCTAAAAAACGATGAGCCAGGTTAATGAATGCTTGGTGCCAGAGATAAATGCCGTAAGAAACCACCCCGAGGTAGTTCAACAAACGGCTTTCCAATAGACGGGAAGTCAAGGTAGAGCGAGAAGAGGAAAAAGCGATGGGGACGATTAAACAAACACCGATTAAACCGTAAATGCTTTGGCGTACTACTTCGAGTTCAAAAGTTGAGCGATTGATGCCGGTGGCCAAGTTGAGTTGTGTGCACATTCCCCAATAAAGAAATGCGGCGCTTGACCACCAAAGCCAAGGTCGGGCGGCCAGCGACTGAAGCCTGCTGCATCCTTCTGGGTGCTGTTCTCTCCAGGCGGAAAGAACAGCAAGGGCCATACCGGCGGCAAAAATATCTAAGTAGGCCGGAGTCCACGACATGGAGTTGCTGCCCCAACTTCCTAGGGCGTAACCGGTGCTTAAAAATATCGCGGCCCGAGAGGCCAAGCTCGCTAAGGCTAAGAAGGCACACCAAGCAAGCAAGCGGATGGCTTGCTGGTTAATGGTTTTTCCTTTGCCGAGCTTTCCGCCGACCCAAGCCAATAAAGGCAAAACCAAATAAAAACCCAATTCGGTCACCAAACTCCATGATTGGGTTATGCCAGAAAATACCTGGTTGATGTCACGGGTATAGGTGTGTAAAAGGCCAAAGGACATAAAGAATCCGAACGAGTCTTTGACCGGGCGCCCGAGGTCAAAGGCCAAAACAATAATCAAGGCCACCCAATAACCCGGGTAAATGCGCAGGGCCCGGCGAAACCAAAACGATTTAGTTGGAGGGGCCGGTTGATTAGCGAATTGGGCTTTGACGAAAGGGTAAAACAGGAGGAACCCCGAGAGAGCAAAAAAGATAGAAACCCCGATATCTAACCGAGCAAGATACGGGCCCCAAAATTCGCTACGAAAAGTAAGCCCACTTGATTCGGCTGAGTGGTCAACCACGATGAGCAAAGCAGCGATGGCTCGCAAACCGTTGAGGCCTTCGAACCAGCGACGCGGCGAAGTTGTTGATGAAGGAGAGGGAGCGGGGTTGCTCATAGAAAGGCGACCATGGTTGCCAAGACAATAGCAGCGGGAGCGGCGCAGAAAAAGTTTGCTCTTAGGCGTGCGCTCGCATAGTTTTTCGCTATGACAACACTGACAAGTTCACTTAGCGAAAAACTTAAGCGTTGCTTGGGTGAGCCAGAAAACAACTGGACCTTGCCCTCAGAGTGCTACACCAGCCAAGAGGTTTACTCCGTAGAGCAGGAAACGATCTTCCGTAGAGGGTGGGTAGGGGTTGGTCGGGCCGACCGATGGACTGCCCCCGGGCATTTTGTGGCTCTAGAGGTGGGTGGCGTCCCACTGGTGGTTGTGCGCGGCGATGATGGGGTGTTGCGGGCTTTTGCAAACACTTGTCGTCATAGAGCTGCACAAATAATGGAAGGTGAAGGGCATTGCGCTCGCATGCGCTGCCGTTTTCATTTTTGGACTTATGCCCGAGATGGCCGCTTGGTAGGCGCACCACGTATGGGCAACACACCCGGTTTCGTTAATGAAGATTTTGGTTTGGTGGAGTTTGCAATGGTGGAGTGGGAAGGGTTTGCCTTGGTGAGCTTGGCCGAAAACCCATCGCCGTTTGAACAATGGGTAGGCGAGTTCTCGCAGATCCATAAGCCTTGGAAAGGTGCAGATTTGGTCACTGCTCGCCGGCGAGAGTTTTCGGTGGAGTGCAATTGGAAATCGTTCGCCGAAGTATTTAACGAGTATTACCACCTGCCCTATGTGCACCCCACCAGCATTGATGCCACCTACAACGCTCCCGATGCCTCCGAAAAAGTAGAAGGTGCTTTCGCTACACATTTTGGGACCACCGAAGGCACCGGGGCATTACTTGATGACCAGCAAAAAACAGGTCAGAACCTTCCGGTAATGGAACAACTCGTTGGCCGGTTGAGGGCCGGCGTGCGCTACTCGTGGATTTTTCCCAACCTGGCCGTTGCCTATGGTTCGGACGCTTTATGGATGTACGAAGTGCACCCTGATGGGCCTCGTCGGTGCCAGGTTGTCATGTGGGTGTGTTTTCCACAAAGCACGTTGGATTTGCCTGATTTTGCTAAGAAATCAGGCATCTACTTTGAACGTTTTGACGCTGCTTTGGATGAAGATATCCCTATGCTTGAACAACAATTTCGAGGTCAAAATTCACCATTTTCACGTCAAGGCCGCCATGCTGATCTCGAGCCAAATGTAGCTCGCTTTGCCGACTGGTATGCCAAGCGTTTGTTGGCATGCGATGAAGGAAAAAATGCTTATTCGACAAATTGAACGTACCGATATCGAAGCAGTAGAGGCTTTGTGGACGGAAGCAGGCATGACCAACTACGCCTTAGCCGGTGATGTCGCCCAAGAAATAATCGAGAAGATGACCCGTGACCTTGACTTGTTTTTAGTAGGGGAAACTGGTGGACAGATAGTGGCCACCGTGATGGGAACCTACGACGGGCATCGGGGGCGCATTAAACGCTTAGCGATACACCATGACCATCGTCGCCAAGGGTTTGGGCAACAAATAACTGATGAATTAGAGCGCAGGTTCACGAAACGGGGCATTGCGCGCATCCGGTTAGAAGTGTGGGCGAGCAACACGGGGGCCCAAACCTTCTGGGAAGAAGCAGGATATGAAGTGCAGCCCGATATTCGTTACTACTTGCGCAACCTAGATAACAGCAAAGATCCCTGCTGACCATCCCCGAAGGGCGATCAGCAGGGATCTAAGTAAGAGCGTTTTGGCGTTTAACTAACGGTAAGGCTTCCAACCATCCCCGCATCAAAGTGGCCGTCAAGGGCACAAACGATTTGGTAAGTGCCGGGGGTGTCCCAAGTGAAGTTCTTAGTAACCAAGACGCCGGGTTTACGTTTTTCAACTTCCCAAAATACTTTTTCTTCGGTGAAGTCATCACCGGTGATGAGGTCTTCACCGAGTTTGATTACTGCCCATTCATGTTCGATGCTGCCCGCGTTATAAAAGGTGACAGCGATTTCGTTTCCAGAAGGCACAGACCACTCGCCGGGGCTAAAAGCGAACTCTGCGGCTTCTGCCTCCAACGAATGCAAAGACGAAGAGCCTGCGGTTACTGCGTCTTTAGCGCAAGCGGAAAGCGGGAGGGCTAAAACGGCGAGCCCGGCAACCCCAAGCAGTATTCAAAGAGTCAGTCAACCGTTCATAAATTTTCCTCCAAAGGTAATTGTTAGTTAACGTATTAATGCGCTACGACCACGCTAAACGTAATTAGGGGGGGCAACAAAAAAAGTGACGATTGACACATTTTTGTTGGTTTGCTTTTAAATATGGATAACAGGAATTGGGGGAACGGAAATATTCTGGATAGGAGATATTCGTGACTCACTAGGCGGAAACTGGGCGACTCTGCCTTATTCCTTTGTTGTGACCGGTTTGCCTTAAAAACAGAAAATGAACGAAATGGGAGTCAGATATTCGTTCTAATTTTTAACGAACTGCTGAATAAGGCAGCCAGGTGCCGGCTTCGAAGTCGTAAAGTTTGCACACCTTTACGGCCGTTAAATAGTCTTTAAAGCGAAGTTTGCGGTCAATGGCCCGGTCAGGGAAGGCTTCCATGATCGCTTCGGTGGCCAGAGGCAGCCGGTAACAAGGAATACGCATATCTACATGGTGAGGTGTGTGCAGAAAGATCCAATGAAAAATAAGGTTCATGTACCACGGGATACGCAAAACGGTGGTGCCATCAAGCTGTCCGGATACTTTGTTCCATTTTTGTCGTGGCCACCAACGAATCTCCGGCGAAATATGGTGCATGTAAACGGTCCAGCCAATGAAAAAAGTGAAGATCAAAAATGGGATGATCAACAGTTTGGTAATCATCCAAAGAGCGCCCCAAAGGTTCCCGGAAGCCAGCCCACCCAAAAACGCTGCCCCGGTGGCCCCCGCCAACATGGCGGCATAAAGCAAGGCTCGGTCTTTACGGATGGCAGTAACCCATTTCGCAGGTGGCTTTTTGAGGCGGATCATTTTAGTCCACCACACTTGCCGCAGGTAGTAAGGCAAAGCACCCAATGGCCCCCATTCTACTCGGTGGCGTAAACGGCCCAAGAGGCCCATGGCTTGGTATTCCTCAACGGTCACGGGGTGCCAAACGAAGTCCATGCCTTGGCGCACGGTGTGGCCGTGGTGAATGCGGTTATGCCCCAGTACCCACGCTTCATGAATATGAAATGAAGGGATAAGCAACGCCCGGCCTAAGAGTTTGTTGAGTTTGTTGTTGTCGGTGAGCGCACCATGGGCGGCATCGTGGCCCAGAACAAAAAGACCGGCCACCATAAAACCTGCGGCCACCAGCAACGGTAAAGTTACCCACCAAGCAGGGCTAAAAATAATACCCAACAAGGCAGCGGCGTAGACCGTGGTGTCACGGGCTACCAAAAACATGCCGCGGCTCGTAGAGCGTTCACGACACGAAGCTGGCACGACGTCAATGACGTCTTTTAAAGTCAGCGGTGGGGCTTCAAGTGTTTGGGTCATGGTCCTCAAGTGGTTGAAAGGTCAATGCCGGTTGCAGGTTCAGCCTATACACACTACGAGAGATGAGGGCCACTTTTGGTGTTCTTCGGTCACTTAGCGATAGGGGGAATCTGCGGTGCTTGGTGGTTCGCCGGGAAGGGGGAGAGCCCTCTATGGACATTGAAAGCATCAGTAGCCCCGTTGGGCCTTAGTGCGGTTCCTTGCCCGGTTTGGTGGTCAATGGTAAAGAAGTTGCCACCCGGGTCAGACCATGAGCAGGTGAGACCGTTGGTGTCCATGGTGGCTTCGGGTGGGCATGAGGGTTGGTTCCCCATTGGGGGTACCGAGCAATCAAAACCGTCGGGGCAGTTAGGCGGCATGATCCCGGGAACACACGCTTCATCCCCTTGCGGGCAGGGGGGAATGTTTGGGTCTCCGCAGGGCAGGCCGGTGTTGCCACACGGGGGTGGGCCCATGACGGGGCCGCCGGGCACCATGCAGTCCATGTCTTGTGGGCAAGGAGGCAGGGGGATGCAGGCTTGGTCATCAACGGGGCAGGGGGGAATGTTTGGGTCTCCGCAGGGCAGGCCGGTGTTGCCACACGGGGGCAGCCCGAGGTCGGGGTCTTGGGGGTCACCGGGTTCAATGCTGGGGTCGCCGCAAAGGTGATCCTCGGGGCAGTCGGGCAGTGGAGGAAGATCATCGCCGGTACAGGGTTCTCCGGTGTTACCACATGGGGGTGGCCCGAGGTCGGGGTATTGGGGCTCGCCGGGAGCAATTGGGGTGGTGGGGTCTTGGGGGTCGCCGGGCTCAACCCCGGGGTCGCCACAGGGGTGGTCCAGGTCGCAGTCGGGCAGTGGGGGAAGGTCGTCGACTGGGGCGTCTTCGACAATCACCGGCGCATCTGGTGCCGTCTGCCCCTCTAAGGCCGCCGCAGCAACTGGAAGAAGCAAAATGCTAAGCAAAGCCAGCAAGGTGGGTCGCAAAGCCCATTTACTATTGTTATTTCGTTTCATGAATTTCCGCCTTCATGTTCTGGAACCACCCCGCAGTGGCCCTCAACAGAAAAGTAATGGAAAACTCGTTGCAATATTATTCACCCCAAGAATTACGACGATTCGCTTTGCGTTGGCTTTGTTGTTTTTTGGCTTTGAGGCGGCGTTCGGTGGCCCCTCGGCCGGGGCGAGTAGGACGCCTTCGTTTTTGCGTGACCAGGGCTTCTTGGAGACGAGTTTGCAAAAGGTCTATGGCTCGATCACGATTACGAGACTGAGAGCGGTGCTTATCTACCGTCACTTTTATCTCGGTGCCTAGGCGGGCCACTAGGCGAGTGCGCACATCGTCGTTGATGCCGCGGGCTGTGGCGAGGTTGATGGTGGCCTCTACTCGGGTGTGGGCACGGTTGGCGTGTTGGCCTCCGGGGCCGCCGGTGGGACCAAAGCGCCAAGCAATTTCACTGCTGGGTATACGGCACCCGGGCCCGGCAAAAAGAGTTCGATCGTGGCTGGCCATACTCCACGGTAGGCCAGAACGGTAGGGTCCGGGGATGACCAAGCTTCGGATACCCCTCAGCATGTGGCTGGGGGCGGGGTATCGCCGGTTGATGCCTTGGTTGGAGCGTCAAGCAATTATCGGTCCAAACAGTCGCCAGGGGAAGCGTTTTGGCCAGTTTGGTGAGGGCTCGGCTATCGGGTGGCCTACCGGAGCAGGGTTTGGCGAAGAATGGATTTGGATTGGCGAAGAAACCATGGTCGGTGCTCATGTCACCTTGTCGGCTGGCATGGGGCCAGGACAAGAAATGCTTTCCAACCCGGTAGTCCGCATTGGGGATCGCTGTCTGATCGGTCGAGGGTCTTCCGTCATCGGTCATTGGTCTATAGACATAGGCGACGATGTATTTACTGGAATGAATGTTTATATCACTGATCAAAATCATGGCTACGAAAACCTTGACGAACCAATCGGCACGCAATTGCCCAGCGAAAAATTGGTAGTTATCGGCGCCGGGAGCTGGATTGGTTCGGGTGCAGTGATTTTGCCGGGGGCGCAAATTGGTGCCCATGTGGTGGTGGGAGCCAATGCGGTGGTGGGTGGGATTATCCCCGACAACTCGGTGGTAGTAGGCGTACCGGGCCGGGTGGTGCGCCGTCACGATGGTGAGTCTTGGCAGCGAGAACATCGGTTCAACGCAGAAAACCCGGTGAGCGAAATTGAAGGAGTTGATGATGACCGCTGATTATCAGCACCCGTACCCTTCGCCTGAACTTGAAGCCCAACATTCTTTTGTGGTCTATGAAGCCCAATATTTTAGTGAAGCGGAGATGCTGCAACGTGCACAAGAGTTTTATGCCGAAGTAGACGGTCGACGCAGCGTGCGTATGTTTAGCGACCAACCAGTGCCTCGAGAACTGATTGAGTTAGCGGTAAAGGCTGCTTCGACGGCACCTTCGGGGGCTCATAAACAACCGTGGACTTTTGTGGCTACTTGCGACCCAGAGGTCAAAGCGGCTATTCGGACGGCCGCCGAAGAAGAAGAGCGGGTAAATTATTTAGAGAACCGCATGAACGAAGAATGGCAAGAAGCGTTGGGGCCTTTGGGCACCGATCATCACAAAGAGTTTTTAGAAATCGCCCCTTGGATAGTGGTTCTTTTTGAGCAGCGCTACGAACAGCGAGTCGACGGCTCGAAAGGTAAAAACTATTATGTGAAGGAAAGCACAGGAATTGCCGCCGGTATTTTTGTGACGGCGCTGCATCACATAGGATTAGCCACCCTGACCCACACCCCTTCACCGATGGCTTTTTTGCGACAGGTGTTAGGCCGACCAGAAAACGAACGCCCGTTTGTGCTGTTTCCGGTGGGCTATCCCTTGGAAGGGGTCAAGGTGCCAGATATTAAGCGAAAAAGTTTGAATGAAGTTTTCGTGGAGGTCGCTGCGGAAGACGGCTAGCCTCAGCGCACTGGCGGCTGGCTGAGGAGCTACCGCTGGACATGGTTATTCCCAATCATGCAGATGCCCCCGGCCCCTTGGGTTGAGGGTTTTCTGCTTTCGGTTTTTATTTAAGGCAGAAACGCGCCTGACCGGTGACGCTTGGTGCGCCACCGGCCAGGAGAGAAAAGGGCGTAGGTTTATTTAAGAAATTGCTTCAACTTGCAGAAGCCCGTCGACCATTTGGATGCGGTAATCCAACTCTTGGTCGTTGCCCCGGTGGCGGATATGGATGGTTACTTCACCGTCTTCGAAGAAAGCTTCAAAGTCAATTCGGTCATCACCGTTTTCAAAGCGCACTTTCATATTGCCAGACAAGATTTCTGCGCTCCAGCCGTTGGCCCCGACTGCTGAGGTGACGGCGATGCGGGAAAGTGAGTCTCCGTTTACCACCGTGCTAAAAGTTACGCTTCCTGCGTCAAACACATCCATGCTGCGTAAGACAATCAGGGGACTAACTTCGTCAGTGTCAAAGTCTTGTTCCTCGGTGTCGTCATCAACATCGGTGTCGTCATCAACATCGGTGTCGTCATCAACGTTGCCACCTACCTCTATGGTCACCTCTCGGGGGGTGCCTACCGGTTGAAGATCAAAGAAATCTTCACTTCGGGTATCGATGCGACGATCACGCACTCGAATGCGAAGTTGTCCATCTTCTACGGAGGCTTTGAAATCAACTCGGTCGTCATTGTTGCGGAAAGTAACGCTTACTTCACCAGGTTCTTCAGCCTGGTCGATACTTACCGCCCATCCCGTCGTGGTGGTCGTTTCTAGGACGGCAAGTTGCGCATCGTCGCCTCGACCAATGGTCACGGTGCCGACTTCGAGAACATCAAAGGTCTGCGAAGCTGGTATCGGGGTGGGGTCAACCACTGGGTTGCCGTCAACTGGGTTGCCGTCGGCGTCGAAGAACTGATCGCCTCGGGTGTCAGTGCGGCGGTCCCGGACACTTACCCGTAGTTGGTCGTCAACGATGAGCGCATCAAAATCAACCCGGTCATCACCCGAACGAAAGCTAACGCTTACTTCACCGGGAAGATCGGTTTGCTCAACCTCTACATCCCATCCAAAAGCGAAGGTGGTGGCCAAGATGGTTAGCCCAGCGTCTGAGTCACCTTCCACGGTTACCGTGCCGACCTCGAGAACATCAAAGGTCTGCGCAGCCAGAACAAACCGTGGAGCAGGGGCCACCGTGGTTGTGGAGGTGGTGGTGACCACTGGTTCAGGGTTAACTGGTGCGGGGACCACTGGTTCAGGGGTAACTGGTTCAGTAACTACTGGCTCTGAAACTACTGGTTCCGGATCGGCGATGATGTTGCCTGGAATAACTACATCGATGACTTCAACTACGCTAATAGCCGTGTCGGCCACCACATTGACTATCGTGGTGGCTACTTCTGGGATTACTGGTACTTCAACGAGGCCCGTGGCATGGGCACCCCCTACGGAAGCTGCGGCAACCGTGGTGGTGAGAAGTACTTTGCCGACTACCGTGCCGGCAAAATTTATTAGTGCTGGTAGCATTTTTCTGTCCTTTGTGTCGGATGCGTGGAGGAGTTCCACAGACACAAACCGCTGAAGGTCATCGTTCGGCTCAGCCGGATCAATGGACGCAAAGTGGTTACGGATCGATTCCAAGATGGCTCCGAGCGGTCGGCTCGTTGCTTTACCTTGGAGGATCTTCTCTACCTCGTCGTCATTCAGTGGTTTGCTCATCACTTCCTCCAACGACGTCGACGGCTAGAAGGGTACGGCTCTGACTCAATTTCTTTTTCAAGTCGCCTTAGTCCCCTTCGTTGTAGTGCTTTCACTGCACCTAATGGTTTGTTTATAGTTTGCGCTATTTCGGGCATAGTGAGGTTGCCTACGATACGAAGAAGAATCACCTCACGCTGCTCCTCGGTGAGAATTTGTAAGGTCTCCTCAACCCATTCGGTCTCCAATCGGGCCATAACATCTTCTTCGGCGCTTAAGGAGGGGTCTACTCTTTCAACTGTTTCAGCCACCGTGTCTAGCCTCCGGTTGCGGCGTCGTGCATCGTCAATAGTCTTATTGCGAGCGATGGTAAACACCCAACCGCGAAAGTCATCAATTTCTCCTAAGAATTGGTGCAGATGTTCAAAGGCGGCAATGAATACTTCGTTGGTTAGCCCCTCAGGGTCTTCTGCAGAACGAGAGTGGGCGAAACGAGTGATGGGGCCCGAGAGTTCAGCGAAGAGAGCAGTGTAGCCGCGCTGGTCACCTTGACGGGCCAAGTGCAGGGCTTCTTTTTGGGAGATGCTTATGTTATTTTCTCAAAAGAAAAGTAGCGGTAACCATAGGTGGTGAGCGTAGTCCATGGCGGGGCTTGGTGAAGATCAGCCAAAAGCGACCGCCCCCGCAGAACAGATTTTTTACGGGAAACGGGGCCGCCATTAATGGTTTGTTTATAGTTTGCGCTATTTCGGGCATAGTGAGGTGGCCTACGATGCGAAGAAGAATCACCTCACGCTGCTCCTCGGTGAGAATTGGTGCAGATGTTCAAAGGGTGATTTCTGAGATTCAACTCCGACGCCGTAGAAGCGTCTCTTGGCACAGATCCAGGAAACCCGGACACTGACGGCGACGGTTTTAGCGACTACGACGAGGTGGCAGCTCTCGGTACCGACCCTCTTGATGCCAACTCACCAACTCCCGTAGCTGGCGATACAGATAATGACGGTCTGTCTGATGATGTAGAAGCTTCTCTCGGTACGAGCCTTGCGGGAGTTGGTAGCAGCCTGCAGAAGCAGACTTTCGTGTTGCTCACCTAAAAAGGTGACCAAACTACTAGCTAGTTCCGCTCGGCCTGACTTAATAATAGAAGTCATGACAGAGTGGCTTGGTAACACAGTCACACCGTGAGGTATGCTCGTGAAGTACTCAGAGCTGAGAGCCCGTTTCCAAAGGAACGAAGCAAACTCAGTTTGATGTTCGTCCTCTTGTAGTGCCCGCAGAGCGGAAGCTATAAGGTTCCTGTTTGAGAAATCCATCTCAAATCTCCTTTGTTTGTGTAGGTAAGGCGTTCGCCTTACCTACCTAACCGTGGGAGCAAGACGGCTGTGCGCAACCATTAACAAGACGTAAAAGCGGTTTGTACTGCACTTTGCTTGTTTTGTTGGGAAGCGGCGCTAGAAGGCTGCAGGGCCTGGGCCTTTGTAAACAGTATTAGGGTCACAGGAATCTACGGCCTCTTGTATGCCGGCGAGTAGCTCAGCAGACGGAAGCACGCTACCTGTGTATGAGCCACGCCAAGAAGCCCCCGGGGCCCAAAACGACACCATAAAGTCAGCGAGAAGCTCTTGGTGGTGTATGTCAGAGTCAATGCCAGGGACAGCGGCTGCAAGGTCTTCCAACCAGTACCTGTATGAAACTCCCTCAGGGGTGTAACAGTGTCTCCAAACCAGTATCGCAGCAGCGTGGCTAGCTTCATGAAGGGCTACGTATTCTAATTTCCGTGTAGAGCTGAACGTGGCATCGGATATCCAGATCGAGTACGCCCAAGCGTTTCCTGTAGACCCATCAGCACCCCAGCCGGGCATATCGAACACGTTGACCGTACACGGGTCTACTGGCCGGCCGATGTACGCCGCAGACGGTGTACAGCCGTTGATGATTTGCAGCCCTCTGGTCGTGTCAATCAGGTATTGTGGGAGTTGGGTTTCGAAGTACTCTACTAGTTCTGCTTGGTGGTTACCTGAGTACCCTGGATAGCAGGAGTAGGAAATGGTCACGTCGCAGGCGTTTTTCGGGGCCGCTACAGGGACAGCAGGGACACCGTCTAGAACAAGCCCCATTGCGATTAGTCTATCTACGTGTGCTGTGCGGGTTTGGTTTCCGTAAATGCCATCTATGGAGATATTGAGGACGCCTTGAAGTTCCCTCGTTTCCACGTCGGTGGCGGAGCCCCACAGGTATTCGACGAGAAGAATGCGTTCTAAGGAATTCGAGTCAATAGTTGTAGTAGGCGGTGGGGTCGACGTTGTAGTAGGTGGTGGGGTCGACGTTGTAGTAGGCGGTGGGGTCGACGTTGTAGTAGGTGGTGGGGTCGACGTTGTAGTAGGTGTAACCCGCTGGTCTGAAAGTTCTGTAGCAGTACCTGCAGCGGTTTGCGGGGCCAGATTTGCGGATACGTCGGCCGACAAGAGCAAAGAGGTAATGGCAACAGCGGTGAGGGAGAAGAAAGAGATTCTTTTAACAAGTTTGATAAGCATAAAAAGAACTGTTCGGCTCTGCGGGAGCGTCACACACAAATGTGTGGCATTCGGTACATGCGTACGCCCTGTTTTGGGACATCAGGTGACTACGGCCTACGTCAAATCCGTGGAAGCAAGACGGCTTTGCGTAACCATTAACAAGACGCAAACGCGGTTTGTATGTCAGATCGAAAGGCGTCGGGCAGTTGCGTGTCACCTATGTAACTTGATTTGCTTGTGTGACCAAAGTAGCGAGTTACGAAATCAGCAAGGGCCTCTCGACCAGATAAGCCATCGCGTAACCCTGGTACCGCTAAGGCCAGAGAGTGGAGATAGTCGCCCCAAGAGGTTCCGTCGTCTCTGCTGCAACTAGCCCACACCGTAACATCGGTAGCGTGAGCTGCTTCGTGGATAGCGACTTTGAGCAACACGGCAGGGCGTTCGGCTACGTAGTCGTTTATCCAAATGGAGTTCAGCCATTCGTGACTGGGTTTACCATCGGCTCCCCAGGCATTTTTGTCGAAAACGTTAATCAGGCAAGGAGTGATGTCCCATACGACGGCGGCGTACGGGGTACACCCATTGACGATAGTCACGCCGTTAAGCCCTGGTTGAAGTTCGGCATGTAGGGTAGCGAAAACAGCATCTACCGCAGTCTGGTTAATACCGGAGTATCCAGGCCAGCAGTACATCCCTGCGCAGTTTTCCGCTGGTGTGGTAGTCGTGGGTACGTCAGGTACGCCACTTTCTGAGAGACTGTTTACCCGTAACGCAGATACATGTGCTTCCCTGGTTCCCCTGCCGTAAACACCATCAGAGGTAAGCCCTAAAACTGATTGAAGGTCACTGGTTTGTTGCTGTATCGAAGGGTCAAGGTTGGATCCCCACTGATATACGCCGGTTAATACGTTTACGGATGTGCCGGCTTCAGGATCTGTGACCGTAGCCTCCTCAGCTGGTGTGGGAGCTGACGTTGTATTAGGTGGGGGAGTGATCGGCTCTTGTGGTACCCCGGCGGATGAAAGGTCGCGTACCTGTAAAGCCTGTAAGTGGGCAGTTTTCGTGTCGTTTCCGTACCAACCGTCATCGGTAAGGTTTAACGCTTGTTGCAGGGCTACAGCTTCTTCGGATGGGCCCCATACGTATTCGACGAGAAGAATACGTTCTAAGGAAGCCGTGTCGGCCACCACATTGACTATCGTGGTGGCTACTTCTGGGATTACTGGTACTTCAACGAGGCCCGTGGCATGGGCACCCCCTACGGAAGC
>DUCC01000004.1 GCA_012959995.1 Acidimicrobiia bacterium | reverse complement strand
CAGGTGACCGTGCCCATGCAAGGCACCATTGTCAAAGTGCTAGTCGAGGTGGGCGACACGGTGGAAGCCGGTGACCCGATTTGCGTGTTGGAAGCCATGAAGATGGAAAACAGCATCGCCGCCGAAAAAGCCGGAACGGTCACCGAGGTACGCATCTCAGTAGGAGACTCGGTAGGTGGCGGCGACGTGGTCGCCGTGGTTGAGTAAGGCTTAGCCTTTTCCTACTTGCCACAGCACTAGCCCGGCGGCTTGGCAAGATTCTTTGTTGAGTAAACCTCGCGTATCGATTATTTGATTACCCGCCATTGCTTCGGCGAGGGAAGAGAGGTCAAGTTCTGTGAATTCCGGCCACTCGGTAAGCACCATCACTACCTCCGCCTCTTTGGCAGCCTCTAACGCAGACCCTGCGTGGCGAGCCCCTTCAGGAGAAACAGAAACCATGGGGTCGTAGCTCGTTACTTTTGCTCCGGCGGCCACTAATCCTTTGGCGATGGCCAAAGATGGGGAGTCTCGAAGATCATCGGTGCCTGCTTTAAAAGTGAGGCCCAGTACCGCAATTTTTTTTCCATGGAGTGACCCTCCGACGGCTCGAGTGGCCACTTTTACCATTTGCCGCAGACGTTTTTGGTTAGCGGCAAGCGCCGCCTCTAACATGGTGTCGTCGGCTTCTGCATTGCGGATAACCGCGGCTAAGGCACGGGTGTCTTTAGGAAAACACGACCCGCCCCAGCCCGGTCCTGGTTGTAAAAATGCGGAACCGATCCGATGATCAAGGCCCATTCCGGCTAAGACAGTGGTGGCATCCCCTCCCCCTTGTTCGCACAGGGTGGCCACGGTGTTGACAAAACTTAACCGTAGAGCAAGGTAAGTGTTTGAGGCATATTTGATCAGTTCAGCCGAGCGCTGGTCGGTGATTATCACTGGGGCATTGAGCCCGGCATAGAGCGCGGCAACTTTGTGGCCTGCCTCTTTGTTTGAAGCCCCCACCACCACCCGGTCTGGGTGCTGAAAAGCTTTTACTGCTTGACCCGCTTGTAAGAACTCTGGGTTGGCTACCACTTCAACATCGCTTCGGCCGAGCCACCCCACTACTTGGGTGCTCGTTCCGATAGGAACCGTTGATTTGAGTACCACCACGGCTCCTGATGGCAAAGATTTTGACAAAGTGCTGACCACTGATTCAACAATGGTTAGGTCTGCGGCTCCATCGCCCAGCGAAGGAGTAGGGACGCTTATGAGTACTACGTCTGCGTCAACAACTGCTGCGGTCAGATCTTCAGTAAACGAAAGCCGGTTACCGGTTTGCCCAGAGGCCACTAGGGCGTCTAGGTCGGGTTCAAAGAAGGGAGCTTTCCCTTGTCGTAACGAGGCCAGCCTGTCGGCGTTATTTTCAACACCTACTACTACGTGTCCGAGGTCGGCTAAACAAGCGGCTGCGGTGAGCCCAACGTAGCCGCAACCCACTACGACAACTTTGGTTGGCTTATTTTCGTTATTCATTATTGGGCGAGGTTAGCGAACTTTGGCGCTCATTTTTGACTATGCAGGCACCTTGACCAGCCGGTCGGTATCCTTGATCTTTGTGAAAGGTCTTATTCTCAGTGGTGGCGCAGGTACCCGACTTCGCCCTATTACCCACACCAGCGCCAAGCAGTTGGTCCCCATTGCCAATAAACCTATTCTCTTTTATGGGATCGAGGGTTTGGTTGAAGCTGGCATCACCGACATCGGTATCGTCGTTGGTGAAACTGGGGACGAAGTGCGCCAAGCGGTGGGTGATGGTTCTCGCTGGGGCGCCGAGATTACTTACCTCTCGCAGGACAAACCTTTGGGCCTCGCCCATTGTGTACTTATTGCTCAAGATTTTTTGGGTGTTGATGATTTTGTTATGTATTTGGGCGACAACATGTTGGAGCAGAATTTAACCGAACTTGTTGATCGCTTTATTGTTGACCGAGCAGCATCTTCCTTGGATTGCCGGGTGTTGCTTAAAAAAGTCGCCAACCCAAGTTCGTTTGGGGTAGCGGTGGTCAATGCCGATGGTGTAGTAACTGATTTGGTGGAGAAACCAGAGAATCCACCTTCAGACCTTGCTCTCGTAGGGGTTTATTTTTTCTCTTCGGTTATTCATGATGCGGTGGCTTCAATTAAGCCTTCGCCTCGGGGCGAGCTTGAAATCACTGACGCCATTGCGTGGTTATCTGGCCAGGGCCTAATGGTCGACCACGACATGCTCGATGGGTGGTGGATTGACACAGGCAAGAAGGACCCTTTGCTGGAGTGCAACCGCTTGGTTCTGGGCACCATTGAGACGCAAACTGATGTTTCGACAACCGTTGACGAATCTTCTCTTATTGCGGGGGCGGTGCAAATAGGTGCTCGCTGCACCATTACCAATTCAGTTATTACTGGGCCGGTGGTTATTGGCGAAAATGTTGTTATTGATAATTGTCAAATTGGCCCGTACGTGTCGTTGGGCGATAACTGTGTGTTGTCTGATGCCGTTCTTGATGATTCAGTTCTTTTGAAGAATTGTTTAATTAATGGCGGCGGTCGCGTGACCTCTTCGTTGCTTGGCCGCTCCAGTAGCGTTTCAGGCACTTCTTCTTCCGGCACCAGTAGTTTGATGTTGGGTGATGACTCAATTGTTGAACTTCATTAAGGAACCTCATGCCTCGCATCGTCTCTTCTGAAACCATTTACGGAGTTGTCTTCGTGGAACCAAAGGTATTCAACGATGACCGCGGCATTTTTGTAGAAACTTGGCGTCAAGAATGGTTCCCTGGGGCTCCTCCCATGATCCAAAACAATCGAGCTGACCGCCAAGCGGGCAGCCTGGTTGGTTTGCATTTCCACCTCCACCAATCTGATTATTGGTACGTACCTTTTGGTACTGCCCGAGTGGTGCTTCATGATCTACGCCAAGGCTCCCCCACTGAAGGAGCCACTATTTGTACCAATCTTGGGACACGAGATGACGGGACGCATAACCACGGTGGCGTTTATATCCCGCCGGGGGTTGCTCATGGTTTTTCCGCCCTAAGCGATTTGACCATTACTTATTTAGTTGATGGCTACTACAACCCAGACGACGAACTTGGGGTTGCTTGGGATGATCCAGAAATCAATGCGGACTGGGGGGTAGCTGAACCCGTGCTTTCACTTCGCGACCAGGCCAACCCACGACGGGCCGCTATTGAACCTGCTCTTCGGCCGAGGTTTTAGCTATGCGCCTTTTTGTAACCGGAGCTGCGGGGTTTATTGGCTCAAATTATGTACGTCACGTTCTTGAAACTACCGATGATGCAATCACGGTCTTTGATGCTCTTACTTACGCTGGTAACCGGGCAAGTTTGGCCGACCTCGAAGACAACCCTCGTTTCTCTTTCGTCCACGGCGACATTTGTGACCGTGCTGCAGTAGAAGCAGCCTTGCCGGGCCATCAAGCAGTAGTTCACTTCGCTGCGGAAAGCCACGTGGATCGTTCAATTACTGACCCTGATGCTTTTATCCGTACCAACTGTGACGGCACCAATATTCTTTGTGATGTGGCCGGCCGAGCCGAGGTTGAACGCTTCTTACATATTTCTACCGACGAGGTGTACGGGTCTATTGACGAGGGTTCTTTTACTGAAGAAGATTCTCTGGCCCCGCGCTCGCCTTACTCTGCTTCTAAAGCTGGTTCGGATCTGATTGCCTTAAGCCACTACACCACGCATGGCTTGCCGGTAATAGTTACCCGGTCGTCTAACAATTATGGCCCTTACCAGTTTCCCGAAAAGCTCATCCCATTGTTTACCAGCAACCTGTTGGACGGCATCAAGGTGCCGGTGTACGGGGACGGAAAAAACGTGCGCGACTGGTGTCATGTGGCCGACAACTGTACCGGGGTGGACTTGGTGTTACGTAAAGGTCAAGTCGGTGAGATTTATAACATCGGGGCCGGTAATGAGTTCACCAATCTTGAACTCACCTCTGCTTTGTTAGAACTCACCGGTAGCGACGAATCCATGATCACCTGGGTTGAGGATCGACTGGGCCACGACCGGCGCTACTCCATAGATATTTCTAAAGTCACTGCCTTGGGTTGGGCGCAGCAACATTCGTTTGAAGATGGCTTGGCCGACACCGTACGTTGGTACACCGATAATCGTTCTTGGTGGGAACCGCTAAAGGCACGTTTGTGAAAATACTGGTCACTGGCGGCAACGGCCAACTGGGTCTCGCTTTGCACCGCCAAGGTGGAGGCCGCCGTCTTGTTGGCCTACCTCGAGAAGTTCTTGACATCACTAATTCCGCCGAGGTGGCGGAAGTTTTTGCCCGGGAGCAACCCGCCGTAGTGATTAACTGTGCCGCGTGGACCGACGTGGATGCTTGCCAAAGCGACCCTGAAAAAGCCATGGAGGTGAACGGTTCAGCGGTGAGCATTTTGGCGCATGAAGCAAGCAACGTCGGCGCTCGCCTGGTACAAATTTCTACGGACTACGTGTTTGATGGCACCAAGAAAGAGCCTTACGCAGAAACCGACCTACCGAACCCGCTCTCCGTTTACGGAAAATCCAAACTTTTGGGGGAATCGCTGGCTGGGCCTGATGCCCTTATTGTTCGCACCTCGTGGCTCATGGGCCCGGATGCACCAAACATGTTGCAAACTATTTTGGGTTTACTCAATGGCCATGACGACTTAACTTTTGTTGATGATCAGACTGGTTGCCCAACTTTTGTCGATGACCTAGCCGCCGGGCTTTTACGACTCGTTGAGGCCCGATCTACCGGTATTTTTCATCTCACTAATGCCGACCCGGTCTCTTGGTTCGCTTTCGCCCAAGAGGTGGCTCAAGCCGGCGGTTATGACCCAAAGCGAGTGCACGCTATTGCTACTTCCGCTTTTTCCCCTCCTCGACCTGCTCCCCGACCGGTTAACTCGGTTCTCGCTAACCAATCGTTTGTTGACGCCGGGTTCTCGCCCTTGCGAAGTCATCGTTTGGCCCTTACTGAGACCATGGCGCTTTAGTTAGGAACTTCTGGCGGGAGCCCATGGTGGGGAAAATCGTGGCTTGTCTGCTAACTCAAAGCGTTCGGTGTCTAACGAAAGATTCGGACTGTACGCCGGGTCAAGAAGCAATTGTTCTCCCCACCGGGCCTGCAAGGCTTGGCCTTCTTTGTTGAGTCGTTCTTTTTTTTCTGGGGACAGATCAAGCCCTCGTGATTTTGATTCGTGGTGGAGTAATTCGGCGTAAGGCGTCCAAATCACTTTGTAGCCGGCTTGACGCGCCCGTAAACAGTAGTCGACATCGTTGAAAGCTATTTTGAAGTTTTCCGCGTCTAGGCCTCCAATTTGATCCCAGAGTTTTCGGGTGGTTAACAAACAAGCGCCCGTTACTGCTCCGACTTCGTGGGCCACAGTAAGCCGTGCGAAGTAACCATGATCGGAGCGAGTGGCGTGTTTGTGTCCGTGGCCAGCAAAGCCACCGATGCCCGTTACTACTCCAGCGTGTTGAATGGTTTGGTCGGGGTAAAGCAGCTTTGCTCCGACTACCCCGACTTCTGGTTGCCAGAGTTGCCCCACCATTTCGGACAACCATCCGCTGGTTGTGGCTTCGGTGTCATCGTTGAGCAGGCAAACAATGCTCCCTTTTGCTGCATTTACTCCAGCATTGTTTATGGCTGAGTAGTTGAACTCTCCGGGAAACCTCAAAATGCTTATTTGGGGGTTTTGGGCTTGGGATTTCAAAAAATCTAGAGTCTCCCTTTCGGCGCTCCCATTGTCGACGATCACCACTTCGTAGTTGGGATAGGTGGTGTGTTCTTCAAGGCTGGCCAGGCACTTGCGTAAATGGCTGACCCCGTCACGAGTCGGAATGACCACCGAAACCATGGGGCGCTCTGAAGGCAGTTCGTACTTCACTCGATAAGTGGTGGGAGCCGCACCAATGGTTACTTCGGCTTTTATGCCGAGGCGAAGCAAATGGGTTTCCACTGCTTGTCTGCCGGCTTTTTCTGCATAAGTTTTTGCTCCTGCATCGGCGGATGTGGAGCCTTTGGTGGTTCGCCAACTGTAAAGGGGGAGCGGGATGTGGGCTATTTGCTCTGGTGAAAGTTTTTCAGTGCAGCGCAAAAAAAGATCATAATCTTGTGCTCCATCAAACTCTGAGCGAAAACGTCCGGATTTTTCTAGCCGTAGGCGTTCTACGGCAACAAAATGGTTTACATAGTTTTGGCTCCGCAACAGCGTCTTGTTTAAGTCGGGTTTGAAGTGTGGTTGAAAATGCACACCGTTTTCATCAATTTTGTCTTCATCGGTATAAATAAACTGAACGTTGGGCTGTTTGTTTATTTGGTCGGCGAGGCAAAACAAGGCTGCTGGGTGAAGCACATCGTCATGATCAAGTAAAGCCACCCACTTGCCCGCGGCCAGTTCTAGCGCTGAATTGCTCGCCGCAGAAATGTGGCCATTTTTTTCTCGACGTACTACTTTTATTCGGTTATCAGCATGGGCATATTCGTTGAGTACTTCAGCCACGTGGCTCTGGGTTGAGGCATCGTTAGCTATGCAGAGTTCCCAATAGGGGTAAGCCTGGTCAAGCACGGATTCAATGGCTTGGCGTAACCATTTTTCTGGTGGGTTATAGACCGGCATCACTACCGAGATAATCGGTGGCTCATCTATTTCGGTTATTTTGCTTTTTATACGCTCAAAGTCTTCTTTGTGGAGGCTCCAACCGTGGCAAAGTGCCTCATAGTCTGCCAGGCGGCGCCCGGCCAAGAGTTCTGCTCCCACTCCTTGCCCAAAAGCTTGTTTGAGGCGAATAACCAGTGCACGGATGCCATTTCGTTTGACGTAACGAAGGGTACGACCCGCTACTCCTCCACCCGGGACACCCTTGGGGGTTTTTGCCAATGCTCGCCATGACCGGATCGCTTGTAACAGAACAGCCAAGAAAGATTTTTTTCGAGTCAGGTTTTGAAACTCTGCCCGGCCCATGGTGAAGCGGCCACGCACCCCGAGGAGTTCAATGCGTAGGTCGATTGCTTCAGGGGGCAACTTCACTACATGGCTGACGAGCCCTTGCTTATCTCGGTCAAGTCGGATGCGCGTCCGTTCACCGTTTTTGTAAAACGAAAGCACCGGGTTCAACATGATGGACGGTTCGCTTTGGTAAACAAAAAGAATTTTGGTCCAGCCGATTGGTTGTGTGGTTGGGTCTAAAAGAATCGCCGGGTTTTCTCCCACTACCTGCCATTGATTGTCGACAACAGTTTCAATGTCTTCAATGTGAAAAATGGGTTCTTGAGTGACCAAGGGTTATTCCGAACCAGCCTGGGCTAGTGCTGTTAAGAACACGATGATGGAGGTAGCGAACTTTTGTGCTTGGGCTCCGGTTAAACCGAAAGGTTCGGCTACTGACTCTAAGGCCCCTTGGGCACCGTTTTCGGCGTAGTAAGCCGATTTAACTACGTTTACCCCTGATACATCAGGTGGGGTTTCCATGGGCTCGAGCACCAAGTCGTCGCCACCGAGGGCCAGCAAGAAAGCCAGTACCCCCACCGAGGTGAGTTGTAGTTCTTCGAGCGTGGCATCAAAATAATCGGCCGCGGATTGCATACCTACCATTTCTTCGTCGGTGTAGCCAGCGGTTACTCGATATTCGTCATAGCGGTCAGCGGGAAAAGCAACACTGGC
>DUCC01000003.1 GCA_012959995.1 Acidimicrobiia bacterium | reverse complement strand
ACCGAGCCAAAAGCTGCTTCGAGTTCATCGGCCGTTACCTCAGTGTCTTCTAACACGTCGTGCAACAAGGCCGCAATAGCGATGTCTTCCACCTGGTCTTGTAACCCGGGGTCGGCCGCCGCATCTTCGATAGCCAGCCCGGCCACCGCCAACAAATGGGTCAAATAAGGGATCGATGAGCCCTTGCGGTTATGGCCCTCATGGTGAACCCGGGCAAACTCCACCGCCTCAGAAAACCTTTTGCTCAACATCATTAAACAGAACCCCCCAACTCTTTCATTTCTTTTTCTGTTCTCTTACGGGCATCACGTACGTCTTCTCCTTGGTCCAAGGTCAAAAGATCTGACTGACCCAATGGATTCTCCGCACTCACTGTGGCCAACATTTCGCTAATGCCTTCTAAAGCAGCATTGCTTTGCTCAAGATCAACCATCATCAATTGCGCCGATTTCATAATGCTCATTACGTGCTTACGCACCCCGAGACACCGTTGGACTTCGGTCATGGCCCGAGACACCACCACCGACAAAATCTCGGCGTTGATGTCTGGGCGAGAAGCCGCCAACAACAACCCTCGTGCAAACCCGTAGGCCACCTCAAGGTTGCTGAAATCACCCATTTCAGTATCAACCAGCACCGCCAAACCCGCACCGGGAAGCCAGGCCACGTCTTGTACGGCGCTTTTTACGCTGGTGTGTAACGAACCGCGGTCAAAGACAATAAGGGACAAAGCCGCTTCACGGTTAGCCCCGGCCTCCACCAACTGGCTCCACGCGGTATCTGTCCTATTTTTGTCGTGCTTCGCATCTTCTGCGCCACCTAAAGCAACGCTCTTGTCAAACTTGACCTCCACAACAAGACGGGGACCGCCGTGACCCCCAACATGAATAACCACGTCACCGGTTTTGTTGCCCTTAAGAACTCCGCCGGTTTGTCCGGTGGGTTCCACGAGGTCGTTCCACGACCGGCTTGCTACCAACTCACGGAAAGCCACTTCAACATCTTTTTCGGCCAAAGCACCCTTCTCGGCAGTAGCCATCGAACGCTGACGCTCGGCATAAAGCAATTTTAGATACTCAAACTTGGCCCCCACATCGTCAGCCGTGGAGCTCAAAAACGCCCCAATACGGTCGTCCATGTAGGCAAAAGCACCAAAACGGATAATCAAGTCATACAACTCATCTCGTTCGGCGGTTGGGGTGTCGTCAAATAACAAGCGCACCAACTCGTCGGTCACCACGGTTTCTGGGAAAGTCACCGTTTCGTTTATTTGATCAATGCGGATCGCATTTTTACTCATTGCTGTTTCTCTTTTCTGTTAATAGTTTTTTGATATTCAAGCTTTGATTACTCACGGCCTTAACAAACACGCCAACGCCATTTCATTTCGCTACGGATTTGGCACACCCCGCAGCCCTCTTTAATGGCCCCCGCTCGTGGGTCATGAATGAGCGGCGCCAACCGAGCGAACTTGTGGAGTATCCAATCTGGTTCAATGTCCACCGGTATCCAGGTGGTTGACAATAAGTTGGCTCGACCCTGATCGGTATCGACCATGGCGGTAGGCGAAAACACCAACAACCCAGCCACCGACACCTTTTTCGGTTCACCTTCTGCAGGGTTTTCTAAAGCCCATCGATAAGCCGCCAACTGGGGCATATAAGCCTCACCCAAAGTCGCCGAGGCCGTGCTGGACTTGTAATCAACAATGCCCACTGTGCCGTCATCAAAATGTATGAGCGCATCCATGCTGCCCCCTATGACGAAATCTAAGCCACCGAAGGAATAGGGCGCCGACTTCACCCGGCCACCATTACGGATAGTGCCCGGAGGCAACGCAGGGTCAATGGCCGAAGACGGCAACCCATCAAAATATGCCCGCTGCTGTGAATCAAGTTTGGCAAAGATGCCAGGAAACGGGTTGTTAAACCACCGTTCCCCGGCATACCAAGCACCCACGCAACGATCACACTCATATTTTTCGTAACTCAAACCGCTGGGCGCCACCTTCACTACCTGCGGTTCGGACCGGTCTTTCTTACCCCACCTCATCGGCAAACCTCCGCTACCGGCTTGGCCACCGCTGCACACTCAGTAACGGTGCGTACATGCAAAGCCGTGAGCTCTTGTTCGGTCATGCCGCTGGTGTAACCACCCGCCAACACAAAGGCCAAAGGCACCTGGTGTTCGCTGGCCCAAGTCGCAACCAAACGCTCACGCTCGGCTAAGGCATCGGCAGAAATAGCCGGTGCTGGGTCGACCCCGGCGTTATAAAGCACCAGGCCCGCATCGGTCGGCAAGTCAGCCAACATGGCCGCTACCGCCTCCACATATTCCTGGTCGGTTACCTCCCACGGCAACAACACCAACTGGTTGCCCAAAGTGGGGGCGTAGCCGTCGTATCGAGCCGTAGACAGGTCAAAATGCCCAACCCGTTGGTCCCCGGCAATAAAGCTTTGGGTGCCCCCACCGCAATGCGCATCAAGATCAAGCACCACCACCTGGCCCTCCACCAACGTTTTGGCGTGTTCAATAGCCACCGCCAACCCATTAATGGTGCAAAACCCGGCACCGGTATTAGCCCGTGCATGATGCAAACCAGAAGACAACGACCCAGCTGTGCCCTCAGCCAAAGCAGCCTCCACGGCTAGCAACACACCGGCCGTGGAGTTAACCACCATGTCCCAAATCTCAGGACACCACCCAAAGCCCTGGCTCGACGCCAAGCTCCGAGGCTCCCCGGTGCGCAAAGCATCAAGGTACTCCTCGTCATGGATGGCCTCAATGATTTGCTCGGCCAACGCCACGTAATCTTTGGGGTCAACCACCTCAATGTTGGCCAAGCCAACCAAAGCCTCGGCGATAGGCCCTGCTTTACGGGTGGTGTCGAACTGATATCCGGCACCTATGTAGTAATCGTTAAAAGCTATTTGCATGCGTTTACCCTTTCTTCTTTGCGAATACGACTAATTACCCACCCCGCATCAACGGGGTTTTGCTTGTGCCAATTTTTGGCTTCGCGACAAGCCTCGGCGATCTTTTGCTCAGACCAGCCATGGCGATTGCCATACCACCGCACGGCACTATCGGCGTACAAAATGCGAGCGATAGGGCGAGAGGAGCGAATAGCCGTTAAAGCGTCGGTAATATTGAAACCCAACTCCAACATGGCTGCAAAAGCCAACGACGGAGCACGGTTGACCCCCATGTGGCAGTGCACCACCACCTGGTTTCTTGGGTCGGCCCGTATGGCGGCGACCACGCTGTCGACCGCTTCGTTGAACCAACTGTTCTTTTGCGGGCCACCATTGTCATGGGTGCCGTGAAAGGCGTAGACCACCTGGGGTTGCAATTTTTTCACTAGGTCCTCGTCGGAGTACTCGCCTCGTACATCAACAATGTGGGTAATGCCATCATCCACCCAGCCTTTAAGGTTGCGTCTCGCACCCCAAAAACTCTGAGGCAAGTCACCACACAGATGCAACTGATCGGTCACCCGGCAAAGACGGCGCCACCAAGACGCGGGGTCGGAAACCATTACTGAATCTTTAACTTTGTTCATGTGAACTCCTAAAAATTGGTGTCGAAAAAATCGACGTGAACCCTGCCGGAAAACCCGAACAGGTGAAGAGCTGGAAGGCCCGCAGCACCCAGGAGGTGGAAAGGAGGTAAAAACCCTCCTGGGCGGCGGAACCAAAATGGTTGACCAGTTATGAGAGCCCGTGGGCCAGAACCTTTGGCTTTTCCTCAGTCGTTGTCATAGTTAAAATATTACATGAGGGGTGTGACAATCTCAGAAAACCCTTGATTTTAAAGGGTTTCGGACCCTCATGGGTAGTGAATAGGGGCTACTCATTTGCGAAACAAGCTCATATGCACCAAGGCATCGTCTAGGGTCAAAACCTGACCGGTAGATCGGCCAATGCACACATGGTGTTCCAAACCCAGGCCTACCCCCGGGACATCAGTCGAATCCGCAGCCCCGAAACGGCTGAGCACCTTTAAGGCCACCGTGGCTGATGCTCGACCATCAGAGGTTGGCTTTTCTAAAAAACACGCACGAACCAAAGACCCCCAATGAGCCTGCAACAACTCTGGTGACCCAAAAATTTCGGCGCTAACCACCCGAGACCCATGAGCAACCACCAAACCACATTGCTCAAGCAACGGCCCTTTGCTTTCAAGTTCCTCAACCACCTCGCCAAGCCGATGGTTTTTTTCAAAAACTATCTCAGCATCAGCCATAGACGAGGTTGAAGAATCAACCGCCAAAAAGGACAACTCGTGGTCTATGACCCCCCACACGGCGCCCTGATCACTGTTGCGGCCGCCGGTAGCAACCAAAGAACGACGAACACCTGCGTGTTTTACTCGACGCACTCGGCGCGGCGCAAAAGAGCGGCCCTGCTCAAAACGCCGCGAATCGCCCCAACGGCCCGCTTCGAGACACGAGACAGGAATATTAATAGTCTGCCCAGGAGGCACGAGGACGCTTACATTGGCGGTGCGGTTTTGGTCGCCACCGACTAGTTGCTCACCCTCCACCACCAAAATCGGTTGATTAGTGGGATTAACGGCCACCAAGTGAGGCACCGTGGCCTGCCCACACTCCTCAATAATCAGCCCTGCGTCACGCCCTGTGCCGATTGTTGGAAGATTATTCCCCGGCAAATAAACCGGAAAAAGGGAAATCCCCAAGCGGCTCAGAGGCAAGCCTACGGAAACGGTATTTAAGGAAGTAATGGTCATGTTGATTTTCTTTCTGTTGATGATTTTGGAGGGAGGAAAGTTTTAAAAAGGCGCCCCTGGGGTGCGGAGACACCCCAAGGACATTGGTTGACAACCAAACTCAGCGACTGTCGTGATCGGACTCCGCTTCTTTGCGACCGTCGTAAAAGTCTTTCTTGCGGCGGATCTTTTCTTCAGGCATTGAGGTGCGGTACTCGCTCATTCCTCGACTGAAGCTCTTCATGGCCGAACGGGTTCCTTGGCCATCTCCACGGAAGTTTTGAGTGTTTTCTTGGCGAATACCGAACTGGCCAGCCGTGGCATAGGAATCTTGGTTGGCTCCCATGAACACAAAAGTCCAGCCAGCTTTTTCTTTTTCGGCTACCAGGTTAAACAATGCTTGATTTGTCCACCGGGAGCTGGCGTTTTCGTGGCCATCAGTGAAGACCACGATGATCTGGTCTTCGGCTTCGGCAAGGCCCTCTTCACGCTTGGTCACCGACTCAATAAGCGTGCCGAAGGCATCCAGCAACGGCGTACCGCCTCGAGGCTGATAATCGTTGGCCGTGAGTTCTGGCACCTCACCGATGTCTACGGCATCCACGGTGACCTTGAATGGCTCACCGGTGTCGAACTGCACGGCGGTAAAGGTGCAGGTGCCTTTGGTGACCTGTTGTTCTTTAACGAACTCGTTGTAGCCGCCAACAACATCGCCCACCATGCCGGCCATAGAACCCGACCGGTCAATGAGGAACGACACATGTACAGCTTCAGTTGGTTCGGTCTTCTTTTTAGGTTCAGTTTTCGAGGTGTGGATCGTGACCAAGGTGGCGAGCTGATCGGCGGTATCAACCACCGGTGCGAGGCCTCCCACCTGAGTAAAATCGGCTGGTATTTTCTTAGCTCCCAAAGAAGCCCCAAGACACGCCCCAGCCATGGCGGCAATGGTGTCGGTATCGCCGCCGGCATTTACCGCAGACAACACCCCCTGGGGGCCTTGAGTGGCACACCACAAGGCAGCCGGAACCGCCTGACTAGCGAGTGGGTTGGTGCCCAACACATTCAGCACCGTTTCTGGTGGCTGACCTAACAACGAAGGCAACAATCGCAAGCGGCTCAACAAGGTGGCCCCGTGAATTTCGATTTGTGGGTAGTCGGCGCAAATGTCGGCTATTGCTTCAAGCCACATGGCACCAAGGTCGCCCTGACCAGAGGAGGCCAACGAAACGGCGGCGGCCATAGCAGCGGCTGCACTAATAGCCATGGGGTGGCCGTGGGTAACCGAGGCCGACAAAGCCGCTTCGTAAGCTGCCCGCTCGGGGTTGCCTGACCACACCACACCAAAGGCGATTGCTCGAGCAGCGGCCGCGGTGCCGGCGGAATTGGCCTTGGCGGCTTCCCACCAAGGCTGGCCGGCCGACAACTTTGATTGAGCGTGGCGCACGGCCATACCCTGAGTCTCGATAGTGGCTGTCATGAGGCGAGCAGCAAACCGTTCGGGATGACTTACCTGGCTAGAGATCAAAGCATCAGCGGCCATGATGGCCAACTGGGTGTCGGTGCCTGGAAGAGGGTTAGGCACCACAAAACCGTTGACGGTACCGAAATGCTCGCTTATCCAGGCTGCCGAGCGGCCTTCCAACGGCTCACCTAAGGCTTCGCCTATGGCAAAACCTACAAACGCCCCTCGAGCTCGATCACGCGAGGCGGGAGAAATAGCGGCCTCGCCGGTGGCTGGGTTGCCAAGACGGTCAGCCAGCATGGCCATGGCGGCGGGGTTGAATCGGTTGGTAGTTTCGTTGTTCTTGGGCATAATAGCTCCTCTGTAGGTTTGTGTCTAAATCACTATAACACATAAAAGTAGTATTTGTCAAATTTACTAGAACTTTTTTTAATTCTTGCACTTCTGACAAATACCATGTACCCTTGCAGTGTGACAAACACCTCTTACAACTCCAGCGACTACCCAGATTTCGCCGTAACGGTAGACCTCTTGATATTCAGCGTTATTAACAAAACCCTCCGGATACTGCTTATTCAGCGTGATGAAGACCCCTTTCGCTACTCCTGGGCCCTCCCGGGAGGCTTTGTACACGAGGAAGAAAACCTCGAAAGTGCCGCATGGCGAGAGCTCGCTGAAGAAACCGGAATCGCCAACAAAGTTGGGCACCTTGAACAACTCCGCACCTACGGCGATGCAGGTCGTGACCCCCGCATGCGCGTGGTAAGCGTGGCCTATTTTGCCGCAGAGTACGATCTTCCCGAACCCCAAGGCGGCGGCGACGCCAAATACGCCGAACACGTACCAATTGTCGAAATACCCAACAAAAGCATCAAACTGGCCTTTGACCACCGAAAAATCCTCACCGACGCCGTTGAACGACTGCGGAACAAAATCTCCTACACTCCCCTGGCCACCCAATTTTGCCCAGAAGAATTTACTATTGCCCAACTCCGCTCGACCTACGACATCATCTGGCGAGACACCGAAAAATACCTGGCGGGGGCCAAAGAACACGACGACTTGAGAGGCCCGGCCTCAAAACCTTTTGAACTCAAGTCGGCTAGGCCACATTCTTTTCAACCCGTCGCTGCCCCGGTGGCCCTCCACCTCGCCACGCAACCTCTCAAAAGCGAAGCACCACTCGCTGAAAAAACTTCACTGAGCTATTTAATGCAAAACGAAGAAACCAGTTACGCAAAACTCGACCCCGGAAACTTTCAACGCAGCGTCTTACAGGTAGACGGGTTTCTTGAACCCACGGGAAAGAAGTCTTCACCCAGCACCTCCGGTGGGCGCCCCGCCGAGCTCTTCACCGTCGGCAACCTGGACCAACTCAGCCCCCCCATCCGACCTAAAAAACCCAGTAAATAGACTACCTCTTACGAGATGGCGGCAACCACTGACATATCCAAAGCAATAACCGTTGCACCAAAGAAAGTTTTTTAACCACTACATAACCTGGCTCCTCTTCCAAGGGCTCTGACGGCTTTACCCGAAAACCTTCCTTCGGCGAATACTCATCTGGTAGCGTCGGAGTTGGCCTCGGCACGAACTCTGGCTCTTCAGCCATCAACGGCCGCAGGCACTTTTTAGCAGCTTCTGGGTTAGGCATATCAGAACAAGGCTCGACCTCTAGACGAATTTGTTTTGTGGAATTACCACCACTAGTGCCGGGCCTGCGACCCACAGGTTGCTGTTTTCGGCATATTTCCCGTCGAAGCTCATTTAAATTCTCAAGATCATGCACCCGCAACGGGAAGTCCATCTCAAGAACCCTTTCCTGAATAGATAGATGTCTAACTCTTTCTGAATCAACGTATATCGTCGCTATAACCGCTTGCGCCTCTTTGAAACGGCGTAGCAACTCTTCAAGAGCCGGAAAATAATCGGGGTTTCGAGCCGAAGGTGAACCCTTCTTTCCACCTCGGGACTGAAAAATAATAGCAAACCCCTCCGTACCATCTCGAGGCACCACAAAGAGCTCAGCATCAAACTCATGGCCGGCTGCGTTGAGGAGCTTCAAATAAAAGACCGAGGAAGAAGACCATTAGGCATTCCTAAAGTATGAAACAAATTTGTCCATTTGTCGAGCGAAACTTTTCAGCAGATCGGTAACGGCCTCTCGCCGCTACAACAAATGGGCGGCGTGGATGCCGCACATTCATCCCTCCGCCACCAGCACTAACCCCGGCTCGTCACAGCCATAGATGAAACACACCGCTCCCGCCGATGGACCATCCACCTCTGGCCCACCATCAGAGCTCTTCTCGACCAGTAATAAATCCATCATTCTCCCTTTCGCTAGTAGTTGCCACTAATTAGTTTCATTTACCTGGAACACTTGGTGACCTTGCGGGCGGCGTACATCCAGTGGCCATTACAAATAAGAATCGTGGAGTTCTCCACCCAGC